>NZ_JARDJH010000010.1:0-116749 GCF_039907755.1 Pseudarthrobacter sp. CC12
AAAACAACGCGGGGGGAGCAGGGGAGCTGGCCGGTCACCTAAGCCGCCCCACCCACCCCACTTCTCGGACAAGAAGGGCACCACCCAATGAACGCAACACCCACGCTTGAAATGCTCGACCCGGCCACCCTGACCGTGGACATCAATGTCCGTAAGGACGTGGCCCTGACCGCTGACTTTATCGCCAGCATCAAGGAACACGGCGTGATGGAACCGGTGATCGCCCACCGCAAGGACGACGGCACTGTGCATGTGCTGATGGGTCAGCGCCGCACACGTGCGGCCGTCGAAGCCGGGCGGGCCGCGATCCCGGTGATGATCATCGACAGCCCCGAGGAAGCCGAGCGCATCGTGACGCAGGTCGTGGAGAACATTCAGCGTGCCGAACTGACCGAGGCCGATGAGGCCGAGGCCTACCACCAGCTGTCTTTGATTGGTGTTTCGGCGGCCGCGATCGCCAAGAAGACCGGACGGACTAAGACCACCGTCGAATCCGCACTGAAAGCGAAGTCCACCGAGACCGGAGCCGCCGCCCTGGGCAAGGGATACACCATCGAAGCAGCCCTAATTCTGGCCGAATTTGAGTCAGACGAGGAAGCCACGCTTGAGTTGGAATCGGTCATTATGGACGAACCTGACATGCTCCTGCACGTAACCCAGCAGCTGCGTGACAAGCGCGACCGCGCGGCCGCGCTGGCCGCACTGACCGCCGAGCTGGAAGCGGCCGGAACGATTGTTGTTCCGGAATGTGGGTACGGGGAGGACAGCGAAACGCTCCGGGTCACGTCGCTGAAAAGGGCGGACGGGGAACCGGCCACGGACGAGGACGGGAACGCCGTCTACATCGAGACGGACTACCGGGGCGAGCACTCCGCTGTCGCCGTAGTTACCGGCTGGAAAGATCTGGGCTTCACTCTTCGCTACTACAGCGGCTACGGCACGTCATCGGCCCCTAAAGGACCAATGACCGAGGAGCAGAAAGCCGAACGGAAGACCCTGATTGAAAACAATAAGCTGATGCAGTCTGTCCTGTTAACTGAACTTCATCGTAGAGTCTGGATCAGGGTTCTCCGGAGAGGTGGTACTCATGGACGACGTGCGGCTCAAACTGCTCGAGGGACGGACTGGCCTACTGGCAATAGGCGCCGTGGTCCCAAGAACGGACGGCCTCTTGCCCTACGTCGTCATCGACGACAAAGGGCAAGAGATCGAGGACTTCTCAGTGTTCCTCCGGGATCTCGTTCTGAGCGATATGAGCCCTTTGACCGTCCGCTCCTATGGCAATGACCTGCTCAGGTGGTGGCGCGTTCTTAGTCTGCTCGGCAGTGGATGGGAGCAGGCGACCCGCGCCGAAGTCGAGGTCCTCGTGGGATGGATGCGGTCCGCAGTGAACCCTCAGCGGCCGGGGACTGGTAACCGGGGCAGGAATTCGCGCACCGGTAAGCGTCCCCTGGCCGGGGGCTATGCACCGGCAACTATCAATCACGCCCTCTCGGTAATCTCGTCTTTTTACTCCTACCACGCACGCTTCGGTCGTGGACCCCTGATAAACCCGGTCCCTGAGGCTGCCGGCCGGAGACGACTCGTTCATCGAGGTCGGACCGAAACAATGCCACGGGCCAATCGGGCTCCTCTGCGGCAAAAGAAGTCCGAATGGCTGCCCCGTTCCATCCCGGATGACCTTTTCGACGATTTGATGGAGGCTCTGCGGACCAACCGCGATCGTGCCCTGGTGAGTATGTATGTCTCCTCCGGAGCCCGCGCGAGTGAACTGCTCGGCGTCCACGGCGATCAGATCGACTGGGCCGGGCAACGTGTATGGGTCGTATCTAAAGGATCCCGTCTCCTGGAGCCGGTGCCTGTCTCACCGGAATCCCTGCAGTATCTGACCATGTACTTCCACGAGCACGGAAGTCCACGGCCCGATGAATTGATCTGGCGTGCACTCCATGGCAAACCGCGGCCGCTCACGTATCACGCTGCCCGCCGAATGCTGCAACGGGTGAACGCAGTGCTGGGCACGGACTGGTCACTGCATGACTTCAGACACACGACCATCAACCGCATGGTCGCTGACCCTAATCTGACCTTGCCTGAAATCATGGCCGTCAGCCGGCACCGACAAGTCTCCTCGATGACTCCCTATCTACGGCCTCGGATCGATGAGGTCTTCCAAAAAGTACAAGAGCACATGGCATCCCCACGACCCCAACCAACGCTGACCCCAGGCTACGACCCCGACGACTTCTCAGTGGTGTTCGGTGCCTAAGGCCCTTAAACGACCACAACAGCGGCCGGTAAACGCAGCTGTTCCCGGGAGAACCCGGAACCAGACCGTCATCATTGCTGCTCCGGCGGCGCGACCGGAAATTCCGCCATGGCCTCGCGGTGATCTGGACACCGCAAGTCCCGAGAGCATCATCGCCTTGACCGACACGATATGGCCACGCAGTCAGCCACGTGAATCACTGCGCCATCACGGGCTGAAATGGCTGCTGTCTTATCTCGTAAGACACTCCGGACGGACCTGGCAGGAGAAATGGATCTCGTCAGGATTCAACGATGGTCACCGCAAGATACGCGAGTTGGCCACCGGAAATTTTCGTCTTGACGGTGAACTCGGACATTCGCTGATGCTCCTGTGCTGTCTACGTGTCATTCGCCCTTCGCTGGAAGCCTTCAAAATCAACTCGTTCGTCCGCTACCACGAGCATTTTGAGCAAGCACAAAACGATCCCGATCTCGACCGCTTCCTTGCCCTCGTTGAACAACAGGACACATCCAACCACTTCAAACGCTGCGCTCGGATGGATGTGGCATCAGCACTTACGACGCAGGGAATCCGGTTCGTTGACCTGAGCGCGGAGGCGTTACTTCACTACGCCGTAGCCACGCGCGAAGGGGGATGGGGCGGCGGTTATGAGACGCACGTCGGTTACCTTGCCTGGCGGGTGATGTCCGAATCCGGGCACTTTCCTGCCCAGGTCCCGCCAACTCTCCGCGCGGCGATGCGATCCCCGGCTCAGACGCCGGCCGAGTTGGTCGACAAACATAACATCATCAACCCGGACATCCGCGACGTCTTCGTTGCTTACCTGACCCGGCGCAGCCACGACATAGACTTCGCCACCCTGCGCGACCTTGCAGCGGACATTTGCGGCAAGTTTTGGAACGGCCTCCAACAGATCAACCCTGGCCAGGCGACTTTCGTCATCTCCCAAACGGACTACGAAAGCTGGCGCGCCGTGGTGGCCCTCCGCCGCGACGGAAAACCACGCCTTCAGCTCGAAGCCATCATGACGAACATCAGGGCCTTCTATCTCGACCTGCAGGGCTGGGCGGCCGAAGAACCCGAACACTGGGCCCGATGGGTAGCGCCTTGCCCGATCGCTGGCAGAGAGACCCGGACGGCGGGCAAAGCGGCCCGCCGGGCAAAAGAACGCATGGACTCCAGAATCCGCCTCCTCCAGCCAGTGCTCCCGGCTTTCATCGCCGCTGCCACAGAACGGAAAGATCACTTCCAGGAACTTCTGAAAGTGGCCGCCGAAACCCGCAAAGACGAGGTCATCACCATCGGCGGGAAGAAGTATCAACGGCTATACACCGAAGGAGACGCCAGGCACCGCCGCTTCCACGGAGCATCCAACGTCCGCGTGCTTGACCTATCCACCAACCGCAAGATCAACGTGACATTCACCGAGGACGCCGTCTTTTGGCAGTGGGCAGCCGTGGAGACCTTGAGGCACACCGGCCTTCGGTGCGACGAATTGCTGGAACTGTCTCAGCTGAGCATCCGTCAATACATCCGACCGAACAGCGAAATTGTCGCACTCTTGGTCGTCGCTCCCTCAAAAAATGATCGGGAACGAGTCATACCCATGAGCCCTGACCTTTTCCACGTCATCGCCACGATCATTCGACGCCTGACCAGGAACAGGGAAGGCGTGCCACTGGCGACTCGATTCAATCCCTACGACAGAGTCACTAGCGAGCCGCTGCCGTTCCTCTTCCAGCGCACCATCGGACAACGCACTGAAGTGATCAACGCCGGATCGCTTCGTGATGAACTGGCCAAACTCAGCGACGCCGTCGCCATCGATCATCCCGAGCTGGGTGGTTGCCGCTTCACACCGCACGACTTCCGCCGCCTTCTGGCCACGGACCTGGTCAATAACGGTCTGCCTATCCATATCGGCGCCGCACTCCTGGGACACCTCGATATCCAAACAACCCACGGCTACGTCACCGTCTTCCGCGAAGACGTGGTCCGGCACTACCAGAAACACCTCGCCGAGCGGCGGGCCGCGCGTCCAGCCCGGGAATACAAATCTCCAACCGATACGGAATGGGCTGAATTCGAAGAACACTTCGACAAACGGAAAGTCGAGCTCGGGAACTGTGCACGCCCCTACGCCACCCCTTGCGAGCATGAACACGCCTGTATCCGCTGTCCCATGCTCCAAGTCGACCCCGGAATGCTCGGTCGGCTCGACGAGATCCATTCAGACCTGATGGCCCGACGTGAGCTCGCTCAGACGAAGGGGTGGTTGGGGGAGATAGAAGGCATCGAACTGACCGTTCAGTTCCTCAAACAGAAACGCGCCGACGCTCACAGTGCTGTCCAGCGCGGACAGGTAGACCTGGGTATCCCGGCTGTCCGTCGCTAACGGGTAATTAGTTGGCAGGGCCGAACGCTGTCTGATCTTCCCAGGGCCGATTGGGAATCAAGATTTTCCCCTCCTGCCGGTTACACGCGGCTGGCCACGGGGCTCCTTGCCCGCGGCAACCGGCAGACCCGGGACATGTGAAGAGCACGAAAAGGTCCCCGGTTCAACCGGGGACCTTTTCATGCTCAGAGTTCACGCAGCCACCCTGTCAGGGGTTCCGCGTGCTGCTTTGATTTCTGGTCTCCCATTCTTCTGACTCGAAAAACTCTTCTAGCTCTGCCCGCTGACCTTCGGATACTTCAGCGCCATCATCAGCCAAATCAAACAAAGGTAAATAACCTTTCTGCTTGGCTAAGTCGTTGGCAATGGCCAGAGATGCTTTGTCTTCCGCAGAAACTTCTTCATCTCGAAGAATGCGTTGGGCTGCGTGCTCACCTCCGGAGACCTGCAATATCACCATGAGATCGAAATTTCTTAGTTCATGACGCTTCCAGATGCTTTTCAGTTCAAGTGGTCCGTAGGTTGTTTCGCCTGCCCTGTATTCCTGACTGTTCATTCAGACCCTCACTTGTAGCACTCCGTTGTATGCCGTCCTACTTCGCTTCCGTCCTTCTTAAGGTACATCGTTGCGGTGTAACGACCCGATCCATGATTGGCCGCGTAGAACGTGGAAGTGGTCAGGAAGCCGCTGCTGCTCGCTTGCAGCGTCTGACGGGGCCAGTTGTCGTACTCGCCGGTGCCGTCTGGGAAGGTTACGGACCACCAAGTCTCATAATATGCGCCGCCCTGAAGGTCCCATGCCGCGCCGCTGTATGCAAAAGAACTTCCGGAGCACCCTACATAGACGTCAACCTCTGGCCACCACAGACCGGACGGACTGGCTTGGTCATTGTCCGGCTCTTCTTTATTGAGCGACGGCGAAGGCGATGGCAAGGTGGTGGAAGCATAGCTCGGTGCAGCGACCGAGAATAAGGCCAGCATAGTCGCAAGAATAAGTAGTGCTTTACGGACAAGATTCATTATTCCCCCAATTTTCATTCTCATGATCAAACCTCAACTCGTAAGGCCTCCCGGTTTATGGCAGCCCAACAGAGCAGTAGAAGTGATCATTCCCCCAACTTGAGACCCCGGGGATTAGCCGGTTGCGATGAGTCTAGGGCTGGCGCATAGGATTATTCAAGACCTTAGATAAAGGATTGGCGCTGTGGGGCTGTGTATAGAGCAGCGCGGTCGGCCAAGGGTTTGGGGCAGGCGCGCGCGCATCTCTTCTTCAAATAAGCATGCTTTTGCAAAAAGGCATCAAAGACAGTTGTGAGCATCTCTTCCGCTGGCGTATAAATCGACCAGGTGAAGTACCGCGTACTAATCGTTGGGATCGGAGCGTACGCGGCGGTTGCAAAGTGCAGAGAAGCCACCTCGGTCCGGCGCGAATGGGTCAAGAACCTGCTGGCCAAGAAGCAGGCCCCGAAGGGCTGGCAGTACTTCACCGTGCACGCCATCACCCACCACCCGGAAACGGCCAGCGGCTATGACGGGAAGGTCGCGGCTGAGATGATCGGGGCGAAGGTCGAAGAGTCCAACGCCTGGGCGTGGAACCCACTCCGCGACCACGTTGCCAAGACGACGGCGCGTCCGGAGTTTTCCCTGATCGCGCTGGTGTGCGCAGGGTATGAAAAGACGATCGCCAAGGACTCGTGGCGGTCCCCGAGCCAGACCCACCGGGACTATTTGAACCAGCTGGTTCTGTGGGGTTACACAGCCAGTGAGACTGAAAAGATCATCCTCGACAGCGGCAAGCCAGCCGAAGCTGACGCCGCCTAAACTGGTACCGCCTTGCCGGGCGTCATCTGTCGCAACCGCCCGGCAAGGCCACCAGCCCATCACCGCACCAGGGCACGGAGCCTTCCAGAAGTCGGGCGGTCCGCCGCCCAGGGCGAACCCCAGCAGCCACTCACCAGCGGCGGACCGCCGTTCGACGCGACTACCCCATGCCCACACCTGGTGCCGCGCTGTCACAAACAGCGGGGTTTCCCCGCGCAACTGGGTTTGCGGAAACATGCTCAGCTACGCTGAGTTTGCGAGATCTCCTTTGTCCGAGGAGCGAAGACAGGCCGACCCTCCAGCCGGCCTGTCTTTGTTTAACCACACGCGCCGCGCACAACCAGGTAAAGTGAACGCGCCGCGTTGCGGCAGAGGTCTAGACACGTCGCTGCAAGAGACAGCAAAAGGCTCCGCACCCAACTGGTGCGGAGCCTTAACCATGTGTGCTCCCGGCTGAAAAGATCCGGCCACGTTCCGAAGCTGGGACGGCAGCGGCGAGGCCTGGCCTGGGGAAAACTGTCCGGTCCCAACCCCTCACTCAACAGAGGCTGTGCACAGCCACCGCTCGCCTAAGGGCGACGTGGGCACATGCGGTGACGTGGTGGTTGTGTGCAGGTGGTCCGAAGGGTCCCGTCGTCCACTTGGGTGCGGGAAAAGCAGCGGAGCGGTTGGGCTTTTGCCGTGCACATGTGGGCGAGGGGCAAGCTACTCGGCCCCGGCAACCCCGTCGTCGGAGGACGGGGAATTGTCGTCCTGGGTACGTGTGGTGGCCGGCTTCCGGCGACGCGTGGCGGCGCCGGACTCGAGCCCGAGCTTCTTCAACTCTTCGGGGCTCCAGCCGTCTTTGGTGGCGCGAACGTAGGCGCGCTTGTCTTCACGCTCGGCGTCGGCGAGCTGCTCGCGCAGGTCAGTGATGCGCTGCCTGGCCTTGACCAGGTTCGTGACGGACTCGATACGCGAGTCCAGAAGGGCGCGGGCCTGATTGCGGGTCTGTTCAATATCAATGGTTGGCATGCCCCCACCCTAACCACAGGCCGACCCGCTTTTCCGGCAACGACGCGCAGCGGCGTGCCACTTCCAGACCAGCAAAGCACCAAAGGCACGAAAGGAGCAGGAGCCGACTACAGCGGAGCAAGCTGGGAACTTAGCCGGGCTAAGTTCGTGTCGCTCCCGTGAACTGCGTTCCGGTCGCGGCAGACTGGTGTCTGGTCCCGGGTGTTCCGGGTCGCTGCGCTGGCAAGGTAGGGGAGGGGCGGAACAGGTGAGTGAAGGCAATGGCTTCGCCGGTTGGAAGTCCCGCCGCCGGCGCGCGAACGTTGACGGTGGCAGGATGCACCGTCACGAGGTCAAGGTCAGCCCCGAAGAAGAGGCCCAGTTGCTGGCCTTGGCTGAGAAGCACCGCGTCACGATCCCACGGCTCCTGATCGAAGCAGCGTTGAACGAGGACAGCGAAAGCCCGTCGGAGCGGCGTGATCAGTTCATGCAGCTTTCGAACCTTCAGCGCCTGATCGGGTCCGTGGCGAACAACATCAACCAGATCGCCCGGCACGCCAACTCAACGGGTGAAGTACCTTCTGATGCGGCGCCCGCGATTGCGCACGCCAAGAGCGTCATCATCCGCATCGACCGCATGCTCGCTGACATGGCTGGCCGGTGATCCTGACGTGATTCCCAACATCACCCAAGGCGACCGCATGGCGGGCCTGATGATCTACCTAGCGGGCCCGGGACGTGCTAACGAACACGAAGAACCGCACCTCATTGCCGGTGACGCTGCGCTCATGGCATGGCACGACGACAACGAGCTGAACCGCGACGCGGCCCTGGACATCGCCAACGCCCTGGACCGCGCCAAGCAGTTCTACAAAACCGAGGTCGACGGCGGCCACGTCTTCCACTGCTCCCTGAGCCTGGCGGCCGAAGAAGGCCAGCTCACCGATGAGCAGTGGGGCGCCATCGCTAACGACTTCATGAAGGACATGGACTTCACCGAGGACGGCGGAATGGCCCCCGCCCGATGGGTAGCCGTCCGCCACGGACTGAGCAAGAACGGCAACGACCACATCCACATCGTTGCCAGCATGATCCGCGACGACGGCACCAAATGGAACAGCTGGAAGAGCAAGTACAAGTCCCAACAGGTCGCCCGGGCACTGGAGAAAAAGTACGGACTCACCCAACTCGAAGCGGTCCGGGCCGAACGCGGATACACCCCCGCGGAACAGGCCAAAGCCATCCGCCACGGACTGCCCGAGGTCGAACGCCACAGCCTCGCCCGCAAGATCCGCACCTGCGTAGCGGCGTCAACGGACGAAGCCGAGTTCGTCCGCCGCGCCCGCCAAGAAGGCCTTCTTGTGCGGCCCCGCTACGCTGCCGGCCGAACCGACGTCGTGACCGGATACTCTGTCGCAGAACGGCCGCGGAAAGGGGAGCGGGCCGTCTGGTTCGGCGGTAACTCCCTGGGCCGCGATCTGGCCCTGCCCAAACTCCGCAGCGAATGGGAAAGCACCCCCGAAACTGCAACCGCGGCCGTCGCGGAATGGAACGCCGCAGCCCGCAACCGCCGCCCCGTAGCACCGGGAAGAGAGACACTGCAGCCCTCCGCCGAACTGTGGAGCAAGTACGCCAACGACGTCAGTGCTCTTCGCGAGAGACTGGCCACCACCCCGCACAATGACCACGCCGCCTGGGCGCAGGCTGCCCGCGAAACATCCGCCGCGTTTGGTGCATGGTCCAAGCGCATTGAAACCACTCCCGGGCCGTTGGCCGACGCCGCACGGGAGCTGTCCAAATCAGCCCAGCTCCGCCGCTACCCGAAGCGGCCGGCGGTTGCGCTGCCGTCGGCACGCGGCGCGACAATGATCCTGCTGGCGGCCACCTCAAAGAGCGAACGGGCGGCATACGCCCTGATGTTCCGGCAGCTCGCCCAAACCGCGCGGGCCATCCACGACATGCACAAAGCCACCGACGACCTCCGCCGGGTCCGCGGTCTTGCTGCAGCCGTGACCGCTGCCAGCAAAGCCGTTGAAGCCAGCGCCACAACACAGACGATCAAGGCACAACCACTCACGATGGAGGCACTGCGGGAACAGCACCCGGGAGCCAGCGAAGAAGCTCTCCGTGCACGGCTCATCGCCGAACGGTCCCGCGGCGGTTCGCCCGTCCCGACGACACTCACCAGGGCAGAAAAAACGCTGCAGCAGGCTGGGCCTACCGGCCCGCAGGAACCACACATGGACCACCATCCGAATCCAGGCATCGAGCGATAGGGGAAGAGCATGAGCGAAGCAGACGGAATGGACGAAGCAGTAGACGGTGCAATGCGTACAGGGCTGATGGTCGCAGCTCGCATCGGTGAGCAGCTGTCGCGAATGAGAGAGGAAGAGCAGCGCAACATCGCCGCAGCTGAAGAACAGCGCGCACGCCAGCTGCAGGAGCGCTTCGACGCCCAGCGGGCGGCAGCCCGCGCACAGCTCGCACCCACCGCCAGGGACGACTGGTGGGATAAGGCCACACCCAGCATGATTGAGCAGGCCCATCAGACGGCCACGGCGTGGAAGGCATACGACCCCGAAGCGGCCCAAGCAGCAGAACACATCCGGGAGCAGGTACAGGCACGGTACGGCATCGACGTAAACAACACAGGAGCGGACGAAGCGTCCGTGTCCGCAGCCCTCACCCGGGCACAGCAAGCACGAACCGAAGCCGAAAACGAACGGACCAAAGCCTCTGTTGCACGCACCGATGAAGCGGTAGTCGGCGTCGCTGTGGCAGGGGCCAACAGGCAGGACAAGGCAGCACAAAAGGCACAAGACGAACCTGCCTATGACTCACCAGAGCGGCGGCAGCAGCTCGCCGAAAGCCTCGAAGGCAAAGGTGACCGGGAAGCGGTCAACTCCCGACTCCTAGCGGACAAACATCAGGGCACTTCGCCGACGGCCGCAGTTGTCCAGAAGCCCTCCCTAGCGAACACATCCAAAATGGCGAAGCAAGGCGGCAAAGGCAAGATGCTGGAGCGCGGCGGACTCGAACGCTAGCGACACTTTGGGGGAAGGGACCTGCTCTCTTACAGGTCCCTTCCCCCGTCAGTCACTGCGACATTCAGCTGAATCACAGAACAACGGTGATGAGAGCGTTGCAGCCGCTACACCTTGGGGGCGATCAGTTATCGGGCTGCAACTGGAGGCGTCGACGGGAGGCTGTTTCTATTCCAGCCGCGCTGCAGGAACGTCCTCCATATGGCGGCCGTATGAGTTCAGATCAAGTGCGAGCACGGTACCCAGCGTCGAAAGCCTTTTAAAAAGCTGCATCGCAAACCAAATGAGCTGCTGATCTGGTACGGCGTAAAACAGCTCGTCACCGACGCGTTCAACGGCGCCGTGTTGCACCGCGATGGCGAAGTCCAAGCGATCCCGTTCGTCACCTTGAAGGAGGGCCGTACGAGCAGCTTCTCCCTGGATGTCTGTCCATGCTGACCCCGTGGCGAGGATTCCTCCGAGGATGGGTTTGGTGGCGGGGTCCTGAGGCGCATACGTTCCCCCAGCGTGGCGGATGCCTACGGAGGTACGGTGAAGTGCCCGAACGCTTGCTACCTTGTCGCGGGCATATTCAACGTAACCCTTGTCCAGCTCTGGTTTGGCCTCGAACACCGCATAGATGCTCTCTACTGGTACAAAGTGGAGACCGCTTTGTTCGAAGAAGAGCGGCGAATATTGCTGGTCGTAGACGGCCACATCTATCTGTTGACTCTGGTTACCCTTGGAGTCGATTGCGAAAACTTTGCCCACTCCATAGCGGCGGGGCAGGAACTCGCTGAGCATGTTTATCCAGCGGTCCTCGGTGGCATCGCCTTTGGCTGTCGGGTGATTGGTGAAATTTGGCATCAGACCAAGCCCGGTCAACATGTGATTCTGCTTGGCGGTGAAGGCTTGTCCTAAATCAAACGGCATGACCATGCTGGTTGACTCCACTCTCTGGTTCTATCGGATAGATGGCTATGTTTTTCGCATCGTGCGTTAGTAGCCAGAAGTGCAGCGATACGTCCTCTTCGGGAGTTACCGGCGTCACGATGATGGAGGCAAACGTGTCGAAGTTCAGGTCGCTGTCGAGAAGGTGGGCGATGTATGTGTCGATGTCGCGCTGGCTCGGGACCGGGGGACCGTGGGGGTGTGTGTGCCATTCCCCGATCCATTGTGCGCCGGCCACACTGAATATTTCCGCGGCGAATTGCTGCGTGTGTGTCAGGTCGCGCAGAAAGTAGTTGGCCTCCCGCTGTGCGTCCGGCCCTGGGCCGGAGGCAGCAGTAATCAGAAGGTGGTGGCCATCGTCGAAGCCGAAGAGGGCGCCGCCCGTTTCCAGTTGGCTTCCTCCATCTGCCACGGCACGCAGTATGAATTGCGTAGCGTGCTCACTCATGTGGACGCGTCTACCTACGCTGGGTGGCATGCCAGGCAATCTGGGAAGGTTGCAGCGGACGGGTACCAATGGATGGACATCGCGCGGGCAGAGTCGAAGGGTTCTGCCAAGCCGGCCTCGGGGCGCAGGGCGACAACTGCGTTATCGTCCTCGAGTATCTGGTCCAGGTGCCCCAAATCTTGCAGGATCGTGGCTACCGCCGCTTTTGCGGCCAGAGATCCCATCAAGTGAAGATCAGTCCCAACAGCGGTCATGGGGTTATGGCGCGTTCCTTCGCCGTAACCGCGGTCCAATGTAGGTTCAAGGTCCATCTGCCCGGAAGAGTGCAAAGCGCGTCGTTGGCACTCCAGGCAGCCGACTTCAGGGAATGGCCGGAGACGCAGTATCTCGCCGTACCGGCCATCTGCCAGCACGCAGGCAAGGACTAATGGGCGTCCTGCGCGCTTGCACAGGTAACTAATTACCCGTCTGGGTTCGACGCCGTCGACTGTACATACGACCACACTCGCCATATCAATTAAGGGTCGAAGCAGATCAGCATCCGCAATCGCGTCTATCCGGAAACCGGAGACGTCCGTTTCGGTCCATTTGGGTGCAATATGCTTTGCGAGGGCATCGACCTTGTACCTGCCCACAGCGTTTGACGAGCAGATGTGCCGCGGAATGTTGTGGTACAGAAGCCGGTCAGGATCGACAACATCCAGCCTTCCTACGCCATAGCCCGACAGGGCGGTGGCGGCGGCACCTCCTATGCTTCCTGCCCCTATGAGAAGTACTCGTTGGCCCTTGAGTTCCTGGATAGGCCAATGCGGAGCAAGCGCGGATAGTTGACCCCGGTCCGTCTCCACATCGCAATTCTCGGGCTGCGCCCCGTCCCGGCTCACCATCCATGCTGTGAATTGGGGGAGGACGCGTCCCGGGGCTATCTCGGGCGGTGCCTCGGTAAATGTAATCGCGATGTATCTCCCGGTGCCCGGGTCACGGGCCTCCGGCACGTACGCCTTGAAAGCCTCGAACGTGAGCGCCTGCTGCTGGCGGATCAACAAATAGGCCTGGACGGCGAGCTCAGCCGTGGTTCGATACCAGACACCTGACGGATGAGTATCCGCGCTGGTCAAGAAATGGGTCTTGTTTTCGTTAATCCGGTGAGGCAGAGAACTTCCCTCGGAAACCGCTAAAACGATGGCGGCTCGGTCTGGTTCTGATACTCGACACGTGATGTGGCCCCAGGACCCCGACTTCGATATGAGTTCTGCTGCTGCCTTAGGGATAAGGACCAGCAGAGAATCGTCACCCCTCAAGTAGCAACTCCTCTATGCGCTCTACCAGGAGCGAATCGAGCACATCATCTACAACAATCCCGTTTTGTGTCATCTTCTCGATTGCTCCAACCTGGAAAAGCGCATACTCGACACGCCATGCCGCAGCCTTAAGGACGAGGTCGGAGGTCAGCGATGAACTGGTCCACTGCTCCGCATCCTGGAGCAAGCAGAGGGATCCGTCGCTGAGCACGTGATAGTCAGTAAAGCTGCGCAGCTCAACAGGAGGTCTGGGTTCCAGCGGGAAAACAGAGGGGGGAGCGGCGGGAAAGGCGTGACCATATTGCACCCGGATTTCGAAAGGTACGTCTCCGAGGACCCGGTCTAGATTCTGCGGCGCAGGCCGTAAGAACGGCCACGAGGGCACCGGTCCATGGCAATAGCCCGGCCCGTCACCCACCCACTTGAGATCCGGAAAAAACTCATTGACAGCCTTAAGTTCACGGACCAGCAAATCGGGTTCAGCCTCCCACCACGTAAGGCTCTTGAGCTGGTGCGTCTTCATCCCTGAGGCGAGTCCTTTACTTGCCGTGGACCGGTGGCAGCACCCCCGGTCGCTGCCACAACCGGGAACGCGGGACCCAGGACACTGCGCCACAATCGGGTCGCTTCGGCTTGATTCCCGTCAGCAGCCGCCCGGAGCGCAGATGCTGCAGCCAGGGCCGCGTCTTCCAGGGCCCGGCGAAGAGCAGCCGAATCAAGCGACGGCTGGATCGCCCCGGAGAGCCCTGCCGGGTCTACAACGGAAAGGGAATGACGCGAGGCCGCGGCAAAGAAGCCGCTCACGGCCGCCGCCCGATTACCCGAGTCTGGAAGGCACTCCAGAGCCAAGACCTCCATGACCAGCGACTTTACCTTGAAGGGTTGCTGGCGAGCCCAGTACTTCAGCACTCGGACCATAGGACGAAAACGATTCCACGCTGTTTGTCGCTCAGACACGCGATTTATGAGGTACTCCGGATCGGCAAGAGTCCAGCGGGCCTCGCTCTTGAACGGGATTAGGATCCCATCCCGCTGGCGGAGGGCAGGCATTACATCGACCGTAAACGCATCTGGATCGTCTGGATCGTCGATGAAACACTTCGCTGCACGATTCCGGTTGGCCGTGTTCACCTGCCTGACAAGACGCTCATGAGTACCGGCTGTCACACCTAGAAGCTCGGTGACAAGATCACGGCACCGCTCAATGGCGTCACTGCTCGATGCACCTTCCTCGCCCCAATCCGGATAAAACTTGGGGTCAAATTCCACCACAAGATCTACATCGTGAACGGGCTGGAGCTGCGTACTCCTTCGAAGGGACCCAGACCCCCAGACAGAAATAACATCCGGGGCTGAGTCCAGCGCGGCCTTGAACGCATCTCTACGCTCGCGCGCTAATTTAACAACTGCAACATCGGCATCAACAACGGCTTGAAGCTCGTCAAACGAAGTACTAACACCCATTTCCACGCCACCTTTTCTAGCCCCCAATGCGGCTCCTCTGATCATACTTTCGCTGTACGACATTCTTGCTTGGTCCTTGGAGCTAACGGTGGGACGCGTCGCATAGGATCGTCTTTCAACGGCACAACGAAGATAAAAGACTGGGGAAATGAGTGGCACAGCGCGTTTTGTACACACGAACTGATGGCAAATGGGCCTGGCGCTTGAAGGCGGATAACGGCGAGATCATTGCCGTTGATGGCAGTCAGGGCTACGAGAACGAGAATGATGCTCGTGCCATGGCTGACAAAATCGTTGGAGGCCAATTCGCCGGTGCCGAAAAACGGATTTCTAGGCCGAAGGCGCAGCAGTAGCGCGTCCGGATGGAGAGCGCGGGGACGAATGCCATTCCCGCGCCGCGGCCGGGAATGCGCCATCGGGCAAGCTTGAGGCGAGCTGGGTGAAAATCGCACCCTCGCAATAAACGACTTGGGAGTCGCAGGTAGGGTAGGGGTGCTTAAAGAAATTTACCCCGGCCGCATCATGGCTCATGTCCAGAGAGGCGGGTCCGGGGACTTCGTTTTCCAGCTTACAGGAAGCCTTGGGTTCAGCCAATGACCGTCAACCCTCCGTGGACCGATCCGGCCCACGGCCGTGCCCTCGATAAAGCTGTTACCCCGACACGCATGGGTACCTATTTGGCTGCCGCCGGACATGATCCGGCATTGGCGCGCCGCCTATACGTCTGGGACAGAGACGTCGCTGCAGCCTTTCTTGCCGACATCGCGATCCTGGAAGTGGCCCTGAGGAACGCCGTAGTGGCGCAGCTAGATCAGCTTTACGGAGTTCGGTGGTTCGAAGTGGACGCGGGATTTGATGGCCCTACCCGTTCGAAACTTCAAGGCTCCTGGGATGACCTTCCACAGGGCCGGCGGACGCCAGGGCATCTGGTTGCCCGCCTCATGTTCGGCTTTTGGAAAGGGCTTCTCGAACCCGGCGGCTACGTTGGCCGGGCACCTCAACGTTTTCGGGCGGACCACGAGATCCTCTGGGTGGCAGGCCTATCCAAAGCCTTTCCGGGCGGCCGAACGATGGCACGCGCGGAGGGAGCGCAATTCACTCGAAGCTGGACGTTGGAGACGGTTGCCGTCGTTCACGCGGTCCGTAACAGGGCAGCCCACCATGAGCCTTTTGTGGGCGGCTTTCCGCTTCCCGGCCAGCAAACGCGCCTCAACGTTCAGCAGGGCCACGACGCCTGCATCAAGCTTGCACGTCTTCTTGACCGGGATCTAGCTTCCTGGATGAGTTCCGACACCTCCCTTCCCGGATTGATTGCTGCCCGGCCCTAAGTAGCTGACGCTGCTGGCGAGGGTGTTTCCCAGCGCTTCTGAGCTCCCTGGCGGCTGATCCCGAAGGCTCTGCCGATCTTCTCCCACGAGACGCCCGCCGATCTGGCGGCTGCGACGGCGTCGTCGAGCTGGGCTTCGAGATCCTTCAGGCTGCGGCTCAGGGTGCCGATGGTGTGCAGCGACAGGTCCGGGGCGATATGCCGGTGCCACACGTCCAGGAACACGGGCTCCAAGTCCTCCCGGTCGCTGATATCAGCGGCGTCGGCACTGTCCGGCGGTCCGGCGTAGATACGCCCCCCGGCGACGTCCTCGTCGGAAGGGTCCCAAACCCGTGTCCACAATGGATCCAGGATGACGTGTTCCCGGAGCGGAACACAGCTGCAGGCGACCCGCCATCCGACCACCTGCGACGGCGGCCGCCATGCGTCGCTGCCCGGCTCATTTTCATGCGCGACCGGCCGGCCGTCGGGCGTCATCAGGTTGATCTCCATATACCTGCCCCCGGACCCGTACATACCGTCCGCGAAGACACAGACAACGTAGCCTTCATGCTCGCTGCCCTCGGTAAACCAGCCCATCGTGCTTCCCTTCACCGTCCGCCAATTGCTACAGTGACAGTATGATCGCTAGCAACTCATGTTGACAAGCTTGTGAGCCTTAGCAACTTTAGTTGACATAATCGCAATTATCGGCTCTTTAAAAGGGCAGGGGGAGTGGCTGCAAATGGAGCTATTCCCGGCATCGGATATGACGATTCCCCTGCCCCTCGGACTTACAACTGCCCAGCCGGCGCCCAGTTCACTGCGGGGTGATGAGTGATCCACGGTATGCAGCGCGAAGTCTCATAGAACTGAACATCATCAGCCTCGAAGGTGTGTGGCTGAGGTACTGGGGTCAGGGCGGGAGCGCCGGTGCCCTCGACTTTGACGCATTCCTCTACGAGATCCAGGAACCTCCGCAACTCGAACTTGCTGTTCTCGCCTGGGCTATGGACGACCTGGAAGCAGACTCCCCACATGACGCTACCCGCACCCTTCGGTCGTGCTGCTGTTAGATACCTGCTTCTCCACGGCCTGCTGGTCGGAGCAGCATGTCGCCTTCGCCGGTCAAATGTGCCCACGATCTGTGGCACATTCTCGTTCGCGTCCCAGGCCCGGACCAGCGCAGGCAGGTACAGGTACTGCAGATTTCGTTACGACAGACCTTCACGTCGGGAAGGGAAACCGGATCGGCGGCAAGCTGGCCGCTGACTCCCGGCTTGTCCGCGAGCGGTAATGTGCTTGCCGATGACCAGTAAAGCTTGTCGCCCAAGGTATCGATGGATTCGCTGCGGCTGACCTCGCTTAACGGCGATCACGGTCTTGAGCTTGCGAAGCTCCGAGCGTTAATCACCACTTTGTTTTGCGGCTATTTGAAGTTCGTATCTACGGAATCTTCAGGCGACACACTGTTGACGCTCCGCTCGGAGCCATCCCTTACTTTTTTGGAGATACCCTGATGCGTCGCACTTCCTTTGTGCTTACCTCTTCGGCGGCCCTTGCCGCCGTCGTGGCGGCCGTCACCTTCACCGCTCCGGCGGGTCCTGCCTCGGCGGCCCCGGAGGGGAACAACGGCCGGACCAAGAACGTGATCTATCTGCTCGGTGACGGCATGGGCCGGACCCACGTTACCGCCGCCCGGGAACGCTTCTACGGCGCCGAGGGCAAACTGGCCATGGAGACTCTCCCGGCCCAGGGCTACGTCAGTACCTATTCTGTGGAGAAGAAGTCCGGTCAGCCGGGCGAAGCGGACTTCAAGCCCAACCTCGTCACCGACTCCGCGTCCGCTGCCACGGCTTGGGCTTCAGGGGTGAAGACCTACAATGCAGCGCTGGGCGTGGATGCCAAGGGCGCCGTGGTGCCGACCGCTATGGAACTGGCCAAGCAAGCCGGTTACCGCACCGGTAATGTGTCCACCGCAGAGATCACGGACGCGACGCCAGCGGCCCAGATGAGCCACGTCCTGGCCCGCGGCTGTCAGGGTCCGGTCTATTCTGCCTCGGCGTGCCAGGACACGGCCGTGACCGGCGATGTGCTGCCCACGAGTGATGTCAGGGTCACCCCTGTCGCTGACCAGATTGCCCGCAACGGCACCGCCGACGTCATCTTCGGCGGCGGGCTGGGACGCTTTGACGCCGCTGACGAAACCGCCCTGAAGGAACAGGGCTATTCGGTCCTGGGATCGGCGGCAAGCCAGATTCCTGCCACCCGCACCGACCTGAACGCAGCCTCCGGGGACAAGGTATTCGGCCTGTTCAACAAGGGCAACCTCACTGTGGAAAAGGCCAAGAAGGACAATCCTTCCGCCCCCCAGGCGCAGGAGCCTTCCCTGCCGGAAATGACCAAAAAGGCCATTGAACTGCTGGAGAGCAAAAAGGGCGCGAACGGCAACGGTTTCTATCTGCAGGTTGAAGGGGCCCTGATCGACAAGCGTTCCCACGCCAATGACGCCGGCCAGGCGCTCGAGGAGGTCAAGGCCTTTGATGATGCCGTGGCCGCCGCCCTGGACTTCGCTAAAAAGGACGGCAACACACTCGTAATCGTGACCGCCGACCACGAAACTGCCGGCATGAACATCATCGAGAAAGGTTCCTTCACCAACGCTGAAGCGGCAGCACCTCCTGCCAACGTCGACAGCGGGAACACCGCCAATAACTCCACCCCCTCACGGCCCGGCGGAAACACCAAAGACCCTGCGCGCTCCACCGGCATCATCAACGGAACCGGCGCAGCCGATCCGCGCAACTTCGGTCCGGCCACCTTCCGCACCCCCAATGACCCGGCCGACGTCAAGGACGGTTCCAAGGAGGCCAGCCTGTGGCTGAGCTACCTCTCTGGCAACCACACTGGCGCGGACGTTCCCGTTTATGCCTACGGTTCAGGCTCTGAGAAGCTTCAGGGCAGTGTAGACAACACAGACCTGTTCGACGTTGTCGGCGGCGCCCTGCGCGTCCTCCGCTGACCTATTATGACTCTGGGGCCCGGGGATCAAAGGATGCCCGGGCCCCGGCCGCACTGAAGGAACAGCATGACCCGCAAACCACAACTTCTCCTGCTCGCCGGTCTGCTCGCTG
Source organism: Pseudarthrobacter sp. CC12 (assembly GCF_039907755.1). Classification (NCBI taxonomy): domain Bacteria; kingdom Bacillati; phylum Actinomycetota; class Actinomycetes; order Micrococcales; family Micrococcaceae; genus Pseudarthrobacter; species Pseudarthrobacter sp. CC12. The sequence goes on from NZ_JARDJH010000010.1 coordinate 19,109, forward strand.
CGGCCCTGGCCGTGGTTGCCGCTGTCGTTCTGCAGAACCCTGCGGGACCCACCCAGGTTTCCGCGGCTGAAAGCGTTCCGATGGCCGCCGCCGCAAAGACATCCTTCCCTGGACTTGCGGCCGCCACCGAAGATGAACCGGATTTGGCTGGTCTCCACACCACTGCCCCGATCAAAGGCCGGACCGTCCAGGTCGCCGGGCCGTTTGATGACAGATTCGTCTTGAAAGACCTGGCCTTCGACGGATCAGCAGCTATGGGTACGGTCACGGTAACCAATGACGTCAGCGATCTTCTTGAGATGCAGGTGCTGGCAGGGTTCTACGACGAAAAAGGCGCCCTCCTCGTCACGGACCGGATTATCCGTGACATGGGCAGCGAAGGTCAGATCCATCCCGGGTCCGCGGAGGAACGTGAAGAGTTCATCATCCGCGTACCTCCGGAATTTCAAGGCAAAGCAGTGTCCGCCGCTGTCGGAGTTCCCGTCCTGGTGAACGAATAGCCCTTCAAGGTAATGGGTGGAGTGGTGGGAAGCGCCGAAAGTATTGAAGTGCAGCCACGATTCTGTCCCTTGTCCTGTCAGCCCGTCCGTTCGTATGGGCCATAAACATTCTCCAAACCACAGACCACAGACCACAGACCGCTCCGGTTGCAGGAATGGATGACGCCGCAGTGCGGTCGACAGGGCTAAAGGGCAGGTTTACTGTTCGCCGCCGTCGTGGGGACGGCGGTCAGTCGTTTATAGGCGTGGCTTCGGCGCCGTGTGTTGGGCTGCCGTCGAGATGCGTAATGGCTGGCGATTTCCGGGGGTCTTTGTTCTCGGGTGTTGCCTGTTTCGTCGCCGCAGCCACCGTTCTGTGGTGGTCATTGCCTGGGTGGCGGCGGCCCAGTAAAGGATGCCTGCCGCCAGGGAAGCGAGGACCGCCAGTGCCTTGTACTCCGGATCAACAAGCGGGTACACCAGCCAGTGGGTGACGTAAATGTATAGCGAGGCGCTGGCCAGCAGGGCCGTGAGTCGGTGCAGCCCGCGCGGGACGGCCAGGGTGGGCAGCCAGAGCAGGATGAGGAAGCCCACCAGGATGGTTGTACTCCGGTACTGATCCTCGAACGATTGGGGGATGGTGAGCAGGGCGATGGCGGTCACGGCTGCCCGCTGCCATTGTGTCCGTGACGCGGCGGCGGCCCAGCCGAGCCCGAACAGCCACAGGACTGGCCCCTGCCCCGGATACCGGCTGTCCACAAGGTCGAAGAGCATCGGCAGGTCAATGACTACTAATGCCAGGGGGAACGCCCATGGCCACCGGCGCTGGGCGCGGGCAACGGCTGGTATCGCCAGCAGGGCGGCGATGACCAGCAGGATCTGGACCAGGATCTCGATGAACCAGAACCTTGAATAGTCGGTCCATCCTGGCGGGCCCAGCAGGTTGTTCAGCAGGAAGACGTTGGCCCAGGTGTAGGTATCGGTTACGGCAAAGGCGAAGCCGATGACCGCAACGCTGGGCACGACGATCCGGGCAATGCTGCGCAGTTGCCGCCGGAGCCGGGAACGGCGGGTACCGCTTAGCTGGAAGCGCGCAAAGTTATAGCCTGCGACGGCGATGAGTACGTGGGCGGTCCCTTCCCAGTGGAAGAAACCGATGTGCGTGGAGACGATAAAGATGATGGCAATAGCGCGAAGCACAATTCCGGTTTCCATGGGGGCAAGCAACCGCCGATGCCAGCTCCGGGAAGTTCGTGCAGCTCCCCCCGTCCGCTGGTCTGAGTGCTCATCCGTATCTACGGCCGACGTGTTTGGTGCGTTATGGGCGGCAGGCACAAGATCACAGACCGGGATCAGGTGCCAGCCCTGCGGGATGTATCCGAGGGCACGCTCCAGCCGGACGGAGGCTGCCACGTAGGACAGCGAGTCACCGCCCAGGGAAACAAAGGTGTCCGAGTCGGCGATGTTTTCCTGTTCGAGGACCTCCGCGAAGATCCTTCGCGCGTCGGTCGGGTGTCCTGCCGATTCCGGGGCAGCACCGCCGGTGCCGTCATTGTCATCATTCCTGGACGCCAGGGCCAGGACCGCGGAGTAGTCCGGTTTGCCGTTGGCGAGGCGCGGTATGGACTCCACGCCATGAAGCTGGACTGCTGAACGGGGCAGGCCCAAATCCTGGGCAAGTGTCTTGGCCACCAGGGCAAGATCTTGGCTGGCCTCCACAACGGCGACCACCGCCTGGTCCGAGCCGGCTGCCGCGGAGGTCAGGCCAAGATCGGCCAGCAGCCGTTCCACTTGGCCCAGGTCCACCCGCAGGCCAACGATTTTGACGAAGCGGGTCCGTCGGCCAACGATTTCGTAGAGGCCATTGGTGCCGCAACGGGCCAGGTCGCCCGTGTGAAGCTCTGTGGTGACACGTCCTAAGGCCAGGTCTTCCGGCCGTTCGGCGTACCCCAGCATGACGTTGGGGCCTGAAAAAACGAGTTCGGAAGCTTCCAGGTCGGGGACGGGCTCCAGCCGGAAGGAGCCGCCGGGCACGGCCAAGCCGATGGATTGCGGGTACTCGGCTGCCAGGTCAGGGGGCAGGTAGGCCATGCGGGCCGTGGCCTCGGTCTGGCCATACATGACAAAGAGGTCCCAGCCCTGCCGTCGGCCCATGTGTGCGTAGGAACGCACTCGGTCTGGATCGAGTCGCCCGCCGGCCTGGGTGATGTAGCGCAGGCTGGGCAGATCCATGTCCTCAAAGCCCACCCGTTCAAGGAGCTCGAACGTGTAGGGTACGGCGGCGAAGGATGTGACGTTTTCGGCTCTGGCCAGTTCCCAGAAACACGGGTCCACCACTGAGAGGTCGGTCAGCGCGAGGGACGCGCCCACCAGCAGGTGGCTGTTCACTACGCTCATCCCGTAGCAGTAGGACAGGGGAAGGGTGGTGGCCGCAGTATCAGTGGGGCGCAGGTGCAGGTAATCGGCTATGGCTGAGGCATTTGCCTGCAAGGACTCTGCGGACAGGCGCACAAGTTTGGGTGATCCAGTGGATCCGGAGGTACTCAGCAGCAGCGCCAGCTCCGGGTGCAGTTCATGGTGCGTTTCGTCCCGACGCACATCCAGGACCACCTCACCCCGGCACGCGCGGACCACAGTATCGGGATCGTACACGGCAACGAGTGTCTCGGCTGCCGTCCCGCCGCCTGCGGGCAGGATTAGCAATGGGTTGCCGGAGGACAGGGCCGCCAGGTAGGCCACCAGGGACGGCAGGGAATTCTCAGCCTCAAGGGCAATGAGCCGGCGGCCTGGCCCGAAGGCCCGGCCCATATCCTCCACACGGCGCGCAAGTTCCCCGTAGCTCACGGATTGGTCTTTGGTCGTGATGGCGGGACGGTCTCCGAAGCCGGCCAGTTTGGCGGCGAACGAGACTCCTGCCAGTTCCGGCTGTACAGTCACGCCTGAACTGTAAAGGATAGCCTTACCTAACTCAAATGGAGTTGGGCTGAGCTCGCGCTTCCCCGTGGTGTCCCGATGACCCCGGCGTCCTTAGGTATGCCGCACTTAGCAAAGGCAACATTAAGTCGGTCCCACACCGACAGCATCCCACTGCCAGCCCCGGAGAGGACCAGCCCGCGGTTAAGGAATTCACTTCGCGGGCGCAGGGCCGATTGTGCTGATGGCAAGGAAGAGGACTGCACATCCCGCGGTTACGCTGGACGGGTGCTCCAACGTTTCCCGCGCCCCATCCCGGACCGGCCACCGCTGCTACAGCGCCTGTCGTTTATCAGCTATCCAGCCGCGTCAGGATATTTGAAGGATTCCAACTCCCGGCGGTTGCGGCCATGACCTACCGGTTCCTCCTGACGAGGCGCTGGCTGGGTTTTCTGATCCTTGCCGCTGTAGTTGCGGCCGCCTGTGCCGGACTCAGCAAATGGCAGATGGATCGCCGCAATCAGGCGGTGACTGAGATCCGGCGCGTCCAGCAAAACTACGAAAAATCCCCTGTGCCGTTCGAGCAGGTGAAGCAGTATTTCTCCGTTGCTGACCCGGACATGAAATGGACAACAGTGTCGCTGGCTGGTCACTATCTGGTGCAGGACCAACGGCTTGTCAGGAACAGGCCAAACAATTCCGCGCCCGGTTATGAGGTTCTTGTTCCCTTTCGGCTCCGCTCCGGCGAGACCGTGGTCGTGAACCGGGGGTGGCTGCCAATTGGCAACGTGAAGCCGGGGTACCCGGATGCTGTCCCGTCCCCACCAGCGGGAAACGTTGAGGTGGTGGTCCGGATCAAACCGTCCGAACAGACGCTGGATGGCAGGACCGCGCCCGAGGGCCAGTTGCCAAGCATCGCCCTGCCCGACTATGCCCGGCAGCTGGAGTACCCGCTGTTGACCGGAAGCTATGGACTGATGGCCTCCGAATCGCCCGCTCCGGACGTAGCGCCTGAACAGCTCGCCATGCCCGCTGTTCAGGAAGGATCGAATCTGTCCTACGCGATGCAGTGGCTGACCTTTGGAATACTTGCCTTCGTGGGTTTCGGATACACGGCCCGGCAGCAGGCCCGTATCGCCCGGGAGGAACGCGAAGACCAGGCGCAGGGTGACCCGCAGGACCCGGCCCCGAAAATTCGACTCGAAGAAAAGGCCCGCAAGCGCAACACATCGGACGACGAAGAGGACGCCCTGCTGGACCGGATGGGTCTCTGAAGGATTCCACGCGTGATGCCAGGGCGGGCCGAACCGAGACTTTTACATTGATACATTCCTAAATGTACTCTGGGGTTATGGAAACGCTCACGAACGCTCCGGTTCTGGCACGGTTTGGGTATGCGGTCTCGGATCCGACCAGGGCCAAGGTTTTGCTGGCCTTGGCTGAGGGGCCCGGGTACCCGTCCGAACTCGCCGAATCCCTCGGTGTTTCGCGGCAGAGCATGTCTAATCACCTGACCTGCCTGCGTGGCTGCGGTCTGGTGGTGGCCGTTCCGGATGGCCGGCGGACCCGGTATGAGCTTACTGACGCCCGGCTGGGGCACGCGATCAGGGATCTGCTGGGTGTGGTGCTGGCCGTTGATCCGGCCTGCTGCGCCGCTGACGGGACGTGCGTGGCATGAGCGGGGCCCTCCTGCTCACTGCGGATACGGGACGCCGTGCAGTATTGAGCCGCCGGATCCGTTTTTTCGCGGCCGCGACCATCACGTATAACGTCATCGAAGCCGTCATCGCGCTTTGGGCCGGCAATCTGGCGGACTCCTCTGCGCTCATCGGCTTTGGTCTGGATTCGGTGATCGAGGTGGCATCGGCGGTTGCTCTGTCCTGGCAGTTCTCCGCACAGGACCCGGCACGGCGTGAACACGTGACGCTGCGGATCATCGCGGTGTCCTTTTTCGCCCTGGCCCTGTTCGTTACCGTGGATTCGGTCCGTTCCCTGGCCGGCGGCGGTCAGGCGCAGCACTCCACGGCGGGCATCGTGATCGCCGCGCTGTCCCTGGCGATCATGCCGGTCCTGTCCTGGCTTCAGCGCCGCGCGGGCCGGGAATTGGGTTCCCGCACGGCTGTCGCTGATTCCAAACAGACCCTGTTGTGCACGTATCTTTCGGCTGTTCTGCTGGTGGGCTTGGTGTTGAACAGCACCTTGGGCTGGTGGTGGGCAGATGCAGGGGCGGCCTTGGTCATCGCTGCGATCGCCGTCCGGGAAGGCATCAACGCCTGGAAGGGCGATGTCTGCTGTGCGGTCCCGCACGCCACCGCGGAGCACGGCGAGGCGGCGGAGGACGCCTGCTGCGCACCTGCCGCACCGGACAAGGGCTCCGAAGATGGCGCCACCTCCGCCCTCCCCCACCCCGCCAGTTCTGCCGCCCCTGCAGCGGGACCATGCTGCGAGGGCTGCGGAACGGCGGCTGCACCGCAACCTGAACCCCGCAGCCTTTCCCTGCCGCTGGCACGCCGGGGAGAGTAAGGCATGTCCTACGAAGTGCGCACCATACCTGGCTGCCCCAACTCCGGACCCGCAGTGGAGCTCTTCAAGAACGTACTGCACGCTGAGGGACTTGACCCCGAACTGCTGACAGTTCGTGAGATCAGCTCCGAATCCGAGGCCGCCGCTGTGCTGTTCCGCGGCTCCCCGTCATTCCTGGCCGGAGGGAAGGACCTGTTTCCTTCCACAGCGGACGCCGGATTAAGCTGCCGGCTCTATCCTGCCGATACCGGTCTTTCCGGGCTGCCCTCCGCTGAATCCCTGCGGGCCGCGGTGCGCGGCACTGCCGCCTCGAGCACGTGAGTGTACTGGACTCTGAGCACTCCACTGCCGCCAGATCTGTCCTGGTCCTTTCTGCCGCGGCCCTGGCGGTGACCGATCTCTCGGTCAAGGCCGCCCTGGTGCAGACCCTCGGCCACGACAGCCACGACACGGATTTCGGATTGTTTACTGTGCGGGTGGCCTACGACACCGGCGCCGGTTTCGGTCCCCTGTCCTGGCTTCCCCCGGGGGCACTGGTGCTGGGTGCTGTGGCGCTTGTTGCTGTGCTGGCCGCGCTCCTGGTCCGGGCCGCCCCGCGGTTGAGGAAACCTGCGCTGTTAGGGGCGGCGCTCCTGCTCGGTGGTGCCCTGGGGAATCTTGTGGACCTGCTGGATGGGGACGGGGTTGTGGATTACCTGCATACCGGGTGGTTGCCGAGTTCGAATCTTGCCGGGGTTTTCGTGGTGACCGGGGCAGGGCTGCTGGTTCTGGGAACGGTACGCGGCGCGGTAAGGGAAGGGCAGTAAGTGGACATCGGAGAATTTTTTGCTTCAAGCGTGACGTCCGGTGCGCTGGTGCTGGCACTGCCGCTCGCAGCGGTCGCGGGCCTGGTTTCGTTCCTCTCGCCGTGTATTCTTCCGCTGGTCCCGGGGTATCTGGGGTTCGTCTCCGGGCTGACCGATCCCGGCCAGCCCGGGAACCGGCGCCGTGTCCTGACCGGGGTGGCCTTGTTCATTCTCGGCTTCGGGGCGGTATTTACCCTCTACGGTGCAGCCTTCGGTGCCATCGGCTCATGGCTGGTGCGGTGGCAGGATCCACTGATGCGGGTCCTGGGCGTCGTCGTCATCCTGATGGGGCTGGTCCTGCTGGGCGGTTTCTCCTGGCTGCAGCAGACCAGGAAATTCCGTGCTCCGGGCAGGAAAGGCCTGGCCGGAGCCCCGGTGCTGGGCGTGGTGTTTGGGCTCGGCTGGACCCCGTGCATGGGTCCGACCCTCAGTGCAGTGCTCAGCCTGAGCGTCACGGCCGCCAGCGCCTGGCGCGGTGCGCTGCTGGCGTTCGTCTATTGTCTGGGCCTGGGGATCCCTTTTGTGCTGGTCGCTTTCGGCCTGAACTGGGTTTCCCGGGTCCTGGCGGTTGTCAGGGCCCATATCCGTGCGGTCAACATCGCCGGGGCGGCGATGTTGATCATCCTTGGTGTTCTGATGGTCTCCGGGCTGTGGGTGAAGTGGATTTATCAGCTGCAGAACCTGGCAGGGACCTTCCTCATGCCCGTCTAAGTATTTGGCCAGTGACCTGTCAGCCGACATTGAGGACAGCCCTGCGGCTGCTTGTCAGCCCTGGATACCGCCGGTGCAGACGGCTCCCGGCTCAGGCGTCTGCGGGCCCTGGCGGTACTTCTTAATGAACGGAGCAAGGCGTTCATCGCTGCTGGTCTGCAAGGCCAGCTGCTTGCCCCATGCCGTGGCCACGATGGGAGCCTCCTGGTCGGGGACGGGACTGAGCAGGAGATACGGCTGCCCGTCGGCGGCAGCGGTCAGTTCGGCAATCTGGTCCGCAGCCAGGTCGGGACGGTAGGTGAGCCACACGGCGCCGTGCTCCAGGGAATGCACCGCCTGGGTCTGCTGCACGGGGGCGGTGTAGATCCCGCAGTTGGTCCAGACCGGGGCGTGGTCCCCTCCGGTGGCAGGGGCCCTGGGGTAGCTGACCGGTTCCCTCGTATGGTTCCTGGACTGGTCCGGGAAGTCCTGCTCACCCTCTATCGGCCGGGAAGCCGCCGCGCTGGCTTCCTCGCGCTGGCGTACTTCGCCGACGACGACAAACGACACCGAACCAATGATCGCGGCGACGACGACCGCCGCCGCACCGTAGAGCAGCCAGGCTTTACGGCGCGCCGTGGCCCGCTGTTTTGCCTGCAGGGCCTTCAGGATCGCCTGTCGTTCCTCGCGGGAGGGCCGGGGCTGGGGCATCAGGTGGGCTCGCTTTCGTCGCTGGTGCGGCCGGAATGGGCTGCGGATGGTCAAAGTCGGGCGCGCAGATCCTGCAAAGCCAGTATTTCAGCGCTTTGCGCTTCCATCAGGCCGGCGGCGAAGTCGCGGACGCGGGCGGTCTCGGCGAGATTCACGGCAGCAGTGGCCATCGCCACCCCGCCCTGGTGGTGGCGGATCATCAGATCAGTGAAAAGCCGGTCCGCCTCTGTCCCGGAAGCGGCCCGGAGGGCCTGCATCTGTTCCGGGGTTGCCATGCCCTCCATCTCTGTCTGCGGTGCCGCGGCAGCAGAGGCGTCATGGGATGCCCCGTGCTGCCCCGTCCCGGCCTGCATCCAGGCCATGGGCGCCGCGGTGCCTGCCTGGGACAGGCCCCATCCCTGCAGCCAGGCGAACATCTGACCCTTCTGGTGCTGCTGGGTGGTCGCGATGTCATAGGCGACCGCGCGGATTTCTTCGTTGGTGGACGTATCCCTGATGATCAGGGCCATCTCCACGGCCTGGGCGTGGTGGACCTGCATGTCACGGGCAAATCCGGCATCCGGTCCATCATCTGAGATCTGCTGCGGCGCGCCGGACAGCCGGCCGATGGCGAAGAAAGCCAGCGCGGTGAGGATGAGAACGGTGACGAAGACGGCCCACAGCAGGCCGCGGCGCTGAACCGGCCGTGGTGCGCGGCCTGCCGCGCCCGCGCCAAGGTTCGTCCCGGTCACAGCCAGCCCTGCGGATCAACGGTCTGGCCGTTGAAGAGCACCTCAAAATGCAGGTGGCAGCCGGTGGAGTTGCCCGTCGTTCCGGCAGCGGCCAGCCGCTGCCCGGCGGCGACGGGTGCGCCGACGCTCGTCTCGATCGAGGCCAGGTGGTTGTAGGTGCTTTTCAGGCCGTTGCCGTGGTCGACCACGATCCGGTTTCCCCCGCCGTACACGGACCATCCTGCCTCGACCACCGTTCCGGCTCCAGCCGCGAACACCGCTGTCTGGCAGGACGCCACCAGGTCAAGGCCGGTGTGAAGCTCCCCGGATCCCCCGGTTATCGGACTGGTGCGGAAACCGAACGGCGACGCTACGGACATGCTCGCCAACGGTGCGGCGAGCCCCGACAAAGCCGCAGGGCCGGCGGGAACAGCTGCCGCGGGGACCAGCTGCGCCGAAGCCCCGGCAGACCCGGCCGCCGGGGACTCGGGTACGGCCGGGGCCGGGACAGTGGCCACCGGGGACCGGTCGAAGGAGATGCTGGCGCCCGGCGAAGCCTGCGCCGGAACCTCGATTGCGGCCACCTGTTCCACGCCTGCCGCAGCGGGCCGGTCAGCGCCCGTGCCGGCATTGGCCGCAGTGATCGCTGCGCCGACCAGCATTGCTGCGGTGATGGTGGCCGCTGCCGGAAGGTTGCGTCGAAGGACGGCGAAGTCCCGGCTGGTAGGCCTACGCCGGCTGTGCCGGGGAGCGGCAGAATCGACGCGCCAGGCATCGGCTCGCACCGGGCTACGGTGCCGGCCGCGGGCAGGGGAAGACGGCATGGGGTCCTTTCAGCGCCTGCGAAGTTAGCTGTCGGGTTCGGGCCAAGGATCAAGCCCGGCCGGGGACTCGAACCGCTCGATGCAGTCTTCAGCTCCGGCTTCACCCCAAGGCAGCGCAGCTGCCGGAAGATGGGTTCTCCGCCCCCGCCTGTGAAGCTCGTCGTGTTCGAGGCCCGGGCGGGGTTGGGCGTGCGGCCTCGAAGGCACTGATACACAAATGCCTGTATCAACATTACAGGCAGGTCCTGGAATCGTTATAACCCTGTGATTTACCTGATAGTCGCCTGCAGCCGCCCGCCGCTCCCTTTTCTACGCGGGATAGAATCAACGACTGTGGATCTGTTCAAGCGTGCAGGAGATGACAAGTGCCCGCCCCGGCGGGCTGTTCTGGGGCTCGGTGCTGCGGCGCTGGCCCTGTCCGGTTGCGGGGCGCAGGAGGATTCGCTCGCCGCGCAGTCCCGCGCAGGGGATGACAAGAACTACATCGCAGGTGATGGTTCAGTCAACGAGTACCGTCCCGACGCGCGCGGTTCGAAAGTTTCCCTGACCGGGACGCTGTTCAGCGGGGAAACCATCTCCTCGGACGACTGGGCGGGCAACGTGGTGGTCCTGAATTTCTGGTACGCGGGCTGTGCTCCCTGCCGGAAGGAAGCGCCGGACCTGGTCGCGCTGAACAATGAATTCCGGGACCAGGGAGTGCTGTTCTATGGTGTGAACGTCCGGGACGATGCGCCGACTGCGGCTGCCTTTGAACGCACGTTCGGGGTGGGTTATCCAAGTTTTGATGACAGCAACGGCGGGATCCTGCTGGCCATGACGACGTATGTGCCGCCGCGCGCCGTTCCCACGACCCTTGTCCTGGACCGGGAGGGCCGGGTCAGCGCGAGGATCCTCGGGATCTCCGAGAAAGGGACCCTGAAGGCGCTCATCGTATCGGCGCTTGCCGGACAGTAAGGGAAGTGTTCGGAAGGTAACGACGCGGCAGGCCGGGCCGGTTCAGCGGTGCCGTTCGGGCCGGTTGGCCAGCTGCTGCAGGTACTGGTTGTAGGCATCCATGTCCGCATCGCCGCCGGCGCTGGCTACTGCCCGTTCTGACCGGGCCCACCCGCTGGCTTCGTCCCGCTGCCACCGGACCAGGATGAACATCAGCAGCAGTACCCCCGGCAGCTCCCCGTAGGACCATGCCAGCCCGCCGGCAACTCCCTGGTCCTGCATTGGATTGATATTCCAGCTTTCGGGCGGGACGGCAAAGAATTCGACCATCGGATCGGTAGCCATCATGATGACCACCCCAAAAAAGGCATGCAGTGGCATTTCCGCGAAAATATCGATCAACCGCCCAAAATGGGTCTGCCGGGTGGGCAATGGGTCGGCCGAGATCAGCGGCACGGTGAAGAGGATCCCGGCGAGCAGGAACAGCAACTCCAGCCCGACGTGCCCGTACCAGCTGGGCAGCAGCAGATCGGCGAGCCCAGAGAAGTACACGCCGTAAAAGCTCAGCAGGAACAGGGGGACCATGAACCCCGGGTGGATGGCCAGGCGTCCCCATCTGGAGCGCAGGCCCCAGATCGCGGCCTGAAGCACCGGCCGGCCCAGCCGGTTGTGTGGTGTCGTGCGCAGCAGCAGGGTGCCGGGTGAGCCGACAACCAGCAGCGGCGGAACGGCCATCATCAGCGTCAGTTGCTGGAACATGAAAATGGAGAACATCCGCAGCCCGTAGCCTTCGATCCCGGCGCCCATGACCACGACGATGGCGGCGCAGCCGGTCAGGAACGAGATGGTGCGTATCGGCGACCAGGCCCGGCCCCGGCGCCAGAGAGTGATGGCCCCGCCCAGGTAGAGGACGGCAGCGGCCAGCGCCAGTGCCGGGATGAGCGGAACGGGCTGCAGGTTCGGGGCCAGATACTCGCCCAATGACGGGGGTAGGGTCGGCAGCCAGACCGGGCCGTCGATACGGTAATCACCGTTCATGCCCGAACCCCCCTGCGCACTTCCCCCGCCGCATCGGTGTCAGCTGCTGGCTGCTGACTGCAGACGGTCCTGGCCCGTGTGCCCGACGTGGGTCAGGCCAAGATCCAGGAGTAAACGGACGTGCGAATCGGCCAGCGAGTAGTAGGCCATCCGGCCCGAACGCCGGACCGTGACGACCTTGGGCCCGCGCAGCAGGCGCAGGGCGTGCGAAACACCGGATTCGCTCAGACCCGTTGTCGCGGCCAGGTCGCAGACACACATCTCCCCCTCGAGCAGGGCGATGAGGATCCGTACGCGTCCGGGATCGGCCAGGAGACCGAAAATCACGGCAAGATCGGCGACGTCGGACTCCTGCGGCATCCTGTCCCGGACGGAGCGGACCCGGTCGGCGTCCACCAGCCGGACGGCACAGTCGCTGCCGCGGGCTGCCGCTGCGGGCATCGGAGAGGTGGTCATTCATCAAGATTACCTTCGACTGCTAATGCTTCACATTCGCTTCAGGACCGGGCCTGGCCACTGACGCAGGATCAGAAACCAGCCGAATTATCGTCTGAACAACCTTACAGATAATCTGGTTTGGTGCCGGTCCTGACGGCATGTGCCCCGGTGTCCTGCCGTGCGGCAGGTCTACTGCGAAGGATTTCTTGTGGCTGTGAAGCTTCCAACCGGGCGGCCGGCAGCAGTGCCAAGGCCTTGGTGGTTGGCCATTGCCGGACTTCTCGCCATCGCTGCGGTCCTTGTCGCGACCGCGTATGGCAGGGGGACGTTGCCGGCTGAAACCCGGGACCCGGGGTCCCTGGTCCGGTGGGGCTTTGGCATAGTTCAGACGGTCCATAACATCTCTGCGGCGGCCACCATCGGGGCGCTGGTTTTCGCGGCCTTCATTGTTCCGCCGTCCATGTCACGGACGCGGAAAAACAAGCAGGCCGGCAGCAGCTCCGGGACTCCAGCCCCGGAGCATCCTGCATTTGGGCGCATCATGAACCTGGCCTGTGCGGCGAGCATTCTGTGGATGCTGTCGGCCGTGGCGGTCATCGTGTTCAGCTTCGCCGATATCGCCGGGGTACCGATCTCCGGCAGCCGGCAATTCGCCTCGCAGCTGGCGTCCTACATTACAGAGCTCCCGACCGGGACGGCCTGGCTGTGGGTGGTGATCATCTCCGCGACGGTGGCGACGGCGACCTTCGGCCTCCGCTCCCCGGCCGGGCTGGCCGCGACCGCCGTGCTGGCTATGGGCGGGTTGGTGCCGATGATCCTGATCGGCCACGCCGCCGGGGGCAGCGATCATGAACAGGCCATCAACTCACTGGGCCTGCACCTTGTTGGCGTCTGCCTCTGGTTCGGCGGGCTGGTCGCCCTGACGGCAGCGGGCACCGCGCTGGGCAGCGACACCGCCGCCGTCGTGAAACGGTTTTCAACCCTCGCCGGGTTCGCCTTCATCCTCGTTGTGGCCTCCGGGGTGATCAACGCGGCCATCCGCATCGATTCCCCCGCCGGCCTCGCCTCACCATATGGGGTGCTGCTGATGGGGAAAACGGCCGGTGCCATCGTCCTGGGCGGCCTCGGGCTCCTGCACCGCAGGCGTCTCATTCCGGCTCTGTCAGCCGCCGCAGGAGCGACGCGGGCCACTGGGCTGTTCTGGCGGCTGATCGTTGTTGAGGTGCTTATCATGGGAGCGGTCAGCGGACTGGCCGCCGCACTGAGCCGCACTCCCCCTCCTCTGGGCGAGGACATCGAACCGGCTCTGACGCCGGCACAAATCCTCACGGGCTACCTGCTGCCGCCGGAACTGACCCCCGAACGCTGGTTCACGGTCTGGCGCCCGGACTGGCTCTGGATTGCTGTGGCACTGGTGGCCGCGTACCTGTACCTTCGGGCCGCCCGGCTGCTGAAGCGGCGAGGGGACAGGTGGCCCTGGCCCCGGGGCCTGATGTGGCTGACGGGCCTGGCTGCCCTGGTCTTCTTCACCTCCGGCGGCCCCTCGGTCTACGGGCGGGTCCTGTTCAGTGCCCACATGCTCGACCACATGGCGCTGACCATGATCGTTCCGGTGTTCCTCATTCTCGGTGCCCCCGTCACCCTGGCCCTGCGGACCCTGGCTCCCCGGCATGACGGGACACGCGGACCGCGGGAATGGATCATGATCCTGGTGCACTCCCGGCCGGCCGCCGTTGTGACACATCCGCTTTTTGTCGCCGCGAACTTCGCCGGCTCGATCGTGCTGTTCTACTACTCCGACGCCTTCGGGTTTGCCCTGCGTGAACATGCCGGCCATGAACTGATGACCGTCCACTTCGTCATCACCGGCTACCTGTTCGTCCTGTCCATGATCGGCACCGATCCAGTGCCCCGCCGGGCGCCGTATCCGCTGCGGCTGCTGCTGCTGCTGGCCACAATGGCTTTCCACGCATTTTTCGGCGTCGCCCTGATGGGCGCCACCACCCTCCTGCAGCCGGAATGGTTTACCGGGCTGGGCCGGGACTGGGGTCTTTCCCCGCTGGCTGACCAGCAGATGGCCGGGGCCATCACCTGGGGAATCGGTGAGGTGCCGACCCTGTTGATCGCGATCGGAGTCGCCGTCATGTGGTCCCGCTCCGATGCCCGGGAAACCCGCAGGACCGACCGGGCAGCGGACAGAAACCATGATGCCGACCTGGAGGCCTACAACGCCATGCTCGCCCAACTGGGCGAACGCACCCACCCGGGCCCCGGCGGCAGCGGCGGGCCGCGCCGGTGACGACGGAAATTCCGCCGATCCCGGCCGCACCCGGTGCAGACGTTCATGAATTCGAACACCAGGATGAACCGGCCGGTCCGGTCCAACCCCTGGGCCTGTCTGCGGGGCCACGGTCCGGTCAGTCCAGCCGGAAGAGCGGGCTCGCCCCGAACTCTCCGGCCCCCGCCCCGCGCCTGCCCCCGATGATCCGCAGCGTAGATCCGCCCGGTACCTGCAAAGAATCCGGCTGCGGCCAGGACAAGAAGCCCCTCACCCCTGCCCCGCCAACCACTGTGAAGGATCCCTCATGAGCGGACATGACCACGACCACGCTGCGGCAGGTGCCGGCCACCGCGGAAAACTCATCATCGTTTTCGCTGTTACGTTCAGCGTCATGGCCGCGGAAATCATCGGTGCCGTGCTGACCGGAAGCCTCGCGCTGCTGGCCGATGCCGGGCACATGTTCACCGACTCCACCGGTCTGCTGATCGCGCTGATCGCAGCCTCGCTGGCCCTGAAACCGCCGACGCTGAAACGCACCTGGGGTTACAAGCGCGCCGAAATCATCGCAGCGGCCTTCCAGGCTGCCCTTCTGCTGGGCGTTGGCGCGTTCGTGATTATCGAGGGCATCCGCAGGTTTTTCGAACCGCCGGAAATCGCCGGACCGACAATGCTGTGGTTCGGCGTCATCGGTCTGGCCGGCAATGCCATCGGGCTGATTGTTTTGGCATCAGGCCGGAATCATAACTTCAACATGAAGGCCGCCTTCCTTGAAGTCCTCAACGATGCTCTGGGATCCGTGGCCGTCATCGTTGCGGCGATCATCATCGCCCTGACCGGCTGGGTGCAAGCCGATGCCGTGGTGTCCCTGCTCATCGGGGTCCTGATCATCCCCCGCACACTGAGACTGCTCCGCGACACGGTGAATGTGCTGATGGAAAACGCGCCCGCCGGGCTGGATCTGGGCCAGGTCCGGGAGCACATCCTCGCCCTTCCCCACGTCATAGACGTCCACGACCTGCACGCGTCCCTCGTCGGTTCCGGAACCCCGGTACTCTCGGCCCACGTCACCGTCGAAGACGGCTGCCTGACCGACGGGCACGCCTCCACCATCCTGGCTGACCTGCAGCGCTGCGTCGCCGAACATTTCGACGTCAGCGTCGAACACTCCACCTTCCAGATTGAAGCAGCAGCCCACCGCGACCAGGAAAGCATTCATCACTGATGTCACAACGAAAAGCCACTTCTGCCGCCCCGGCAGACCCTGCCAAACGCGCCAGAACCGTCATCTGGATCCTGCTCGGAGTCATCCTGGCCGCAGGAGCCATCTGGTACGCCGTGTTTACGCTCAACAAACCCGCGCCGGTGGCCGTCCAGCCCGTAGCCGATGCCCAGCTCGTCCGCGAGAACAGCCACCGGGTCACCGCTCCGGCAACCGAGAAGGCCCAACTGGTAGAGTTTTTGGACTTCGAGTGCGAAGCCTGCAAGGCTGCTGAACCCGTCGTGGCCGAGCTGAAGGCAGAATTCGGTGACCGGATCACGGTCGTCCACCGTTACTTTCCCCTCTCGGCCCACCGAAATTCCGGGCAGGCGGCGCTGGCCGTCGAAGCCGCAGCCCAGCAGGGAAAATACGAACAGATGGCCGCGAAAATGTTCGAGACCCAGCCGCAGTGGGGTGAAAAGCAGGACTCCCAGGCACCCCTGTTCCGCACTTTCGCCGAAGAACTCGGACTGGACCTGACCGCCTACGACGCCGCTGTGGCCAACGAAGCCACTAAAGACCGGATCCGTCAGGACATCGCGGACGGTAAGGCGCTGGGCGTGACCGGGACGCCGACGTTCTTCCTCAACGGTGAAAAATTGACGCCGAACACGATGGAGGAATTCCGCCAGAAACTGGCGGACGCCGCCCAGTAGCGGTTGCCCGCCGCCTCCAGCAGAGTCCCGCAAGACCCAGCCCCACAGGAAGGACCGGGATGAGAGTTCAGCGCGCGCCGTTCCGGTTGCTGCGGACCGCCGCCCTGGCAGGATCAACCCTGTCACTGGCCGCGGCGGCGCACGTCTCCGCCGGCGGCCTCCTGCCCCCGGCACCGGTACTGGCGGCCTGCATGTCCCTGCTGGTCCTGGCCGTCATCATCCTGACCAGATGGAAGCTGAAGGCGCCGGTTCTTGGTATGGTCCTGGCCGGCGGTCAGGGCCTGCTGCACTCAGTGATGTCCGCGTTCCCTCCGACAGCTGCCGTCGGCCCTGCCCTCCCGCCTGTCGCGCCGGGGACACACCACCACCCCCTGATTGGCTCCGGGGCGCTGCTGCCCGCAGGGCAGGACATGCATCCGCAGCTGGTGTGGGACCTGGGACCTGCCATGGTCACCGCCCACCTCGGCGCGACGGTGCTGACCGCGCTGCTGCTGGCCAAAGGCGAATCAGCCCTCTGGGCGCTGGCAACCTGGCTCCGACCCGTACTTTTCCTCGCGCCGGTCCCCTTCGTTCCGGTCCTGGCACCGCTGGTTCCGGCCCCGCCCCGGGCCCCGGTTCTGCGCCCGGTAATACTCCACACTCATTCCCGGCGCGGGCCCCCCGCTACCGCCTGAAGCCCTTTTCGCAGGCCTGCAGCCACGGCCGCGCCTGCCACCCTGCAAGCACGTTTCAGCGGAAACGTCGTGCACCCAAAATCATTCCCAAAGGAAACCAACCATGAAACCGCGCCCCAGAATTAGTACCCGCCTGCGCCTCGCAGCCGTCGCAGCTCTGCTGCTGCCCGCCGCCGCGGTGGCCTCCCCTGCCGTCGCCCATGACGCCCTGTCCTCCACGGTTCCGACCAGGGACGCAGTCGTTGCCACCGCGCCCGAAACAGTGTCACTGACCCTCACCGAGCCTCCCACGGATTCAGCGTCCCTGAACCTGAGTGTCATCACCGTCACCGACGGCGCCGGGAACACCGTCAGCGACGGCACCGTAAGCGTCGACGGGGCGACCTTGTCAACCAAAATCGCCCCAGGGACCCCGGGCAGCTACAAGGTGCTTTGGCGAGCCGTGTCCTCGGACGGGCACCCCATCGAAGGCAATTACGCCTTCACCGTCCAAGCGCCCGCGACCGCCGCATCGTCCCAGCCGTCGGCATCCGCAAGCCCGTCAGTTGCCGCCTCCTCGCTGGCCCCGCAAAACACCGCCAACGCCATGCCGCCGACGGCTCCGAGGCCCAACGACGATAACGCGCCGCTGGCCGTGGGAATCGCCTTCGGGATCCTGGCAGCGGCGCTGGCCGTGACCTGGTGGCTGCGCCGCAGAAACGCCGGACAACGCTCCTGACCTACGTTTTTCCGGTGTTCCCGTCGCACGGGAACACCGGAAAGCACCCATGAACGGCCTAGGACCGGACAGACGCCCCCGCTTCCCGGGCTTTCCGGCGATTCGCCAGCATCCTCAGCAGCGCAGCGGTCAGGGCTGCGACCGCCATGACCGCAACGGACACCGCCCCGGCAGTAAAGAGTCCCTGCGTGAAAACCGGCAACGGGGCAGACGCGTCAGCGGCGACCATGATCGTGATGTAGTACGCCGCCGTAGCGGCCAGCCACAGGCCACCAGCCGCGGCGACAGCCAACGACCAGCGCCAAAACCAGCGTTCACCGGGCCCGTGGGACAACGCAACAGCCAGCAGGACAATTCCCGCGACGGCCAACAGTTGAGCAGGCAGCAAAAATGGTCCGGCAACGAGGCCGATCGGAACGCAGATGCCGCCAACCATCAACAAACGCCGGCAACCAAGCGGCATACCCGATGCCCGGGACTTCGCGGCCGGCCGATGAGGACCCTCAGCCATCGTATTTTCAGCGGTCATACGGTTCCTTGAATCATCGTCAGGGCTGGCCCGGGCGCGGGACAGCATCCGTGGGGCGCTATGAAGCCCCTAACGACTGTACAGGAATGGATGAATGGACTTGCGCGTCCGCCAGGTCCCGGCTGGTCAGCCCTAGCGTCAATGCCATGGCTGGTATCAGGACTATGACTGTGTTGAATCGTACCGCCGCTGCCCGTGGCATTGAAGCTGATTTGGATGGAAACGGAGGGCGGCCCCCGCTACCTCGCCGGCCCGGCCAAGACCTGGAAAGCGGCAAGGTTCCGCCTAGCGGTGCGGGCTGCCGGCCGGCCCAATCAATTTCTCCCAGGCGCTCGGTACGCTGCTGGCACAACCGCCGCCTGGGCTACGGCGTCATCTCGCCGGGCAAGAGGGTCGCGATCCCCTGAGGGAAGGATAACGGCCGGGTGACATGCTGGAACAAATTGGCGAACCACTAGACCGGGCCCCGGAAGTTTCGCTAGGTTGTGTGCTTGCTGGCTTGCGGCTCACCGGCGACGGCAAGGTTCGTATCCGCTCCGCCCGGGCTGTCCTGCCCTGGCAGACGGATCTGCGCCTGGTAGCGCACGCGGCGGATCCGCCGGGTCATGGACACCATGAGCATCACGACGGCTATGACCATAAACGCCGTCATCAGAAACCCGAGAAATCCCGGTGACACCTGATCGGGACTCAAACCGGGCCTCAGCCCGTCAGTTCCGGGACCGGGAGTAGGCATCGTGCTTAGGGCGTGAAGGCCAGCCGCAACGAAAGCGTTCTGCACTGGGTCATCCTTTTCTTGAAGAATTCCGAAGGCGTTTCTGGACCTGATGTCCGCGGATGACAACCCCTGCAGCGTGAAGCAGCAGTCCCGCGCCTATGACAGCCAGCGATGCAAACGACAGGGCCTCATTTTTGGCGGTCTGGCCAAAAATGTTAATCGCGATTCCCAGCGCAATCAGGGCCATGGCACTGAAAACAACCGCTTTGTACGATGCAGGTGCGGTGGCCCAAAACTCGTTTAGCACCCATCCAGCATATGCGGAAAGCCCTGCCCACCTTTTCACGTGCCGCACACGCATGGGATTGGCGCCCGCAGTACTTCTCGCCGCGATCGCCGGAACTCCTCTGGAGAGCTCAACAGCCAAGGCGCGTATCCGCGGAAACGAGCGAGCCTGCGGCTGTACGGTTGCACCTCAGCACCACAGGCTCCGGCGGGACTTCCGGCGTCTCCGGTCCCTTGGTTTGAGGGTGCAGAGGTTCCGAGGCACCGGACCGGAGTAAGAGGCAGGGCACTCCACCCTCGACAGAGGGTCCAGCGTGCGAGGGCATGCTGAAGGCCGGTGATTCATTGCCCCCAAGGCATTGAATCACCGGCCTTCAGTGGTTTTATTTGCCTGCGCGCACGAAGGTCACGGCGCCTTTGGAGGTCATCCAGGTCAGGGGGTGGACCGCTGTTTCGTTCTTGCCGTTCAGGCCGGAGCTGAGGACTTGGCCGTTGCCGACGTAGATTCCTACGTGGCCGGGCTGCATGACCATGTCGCCGGGCTGCGGGTCGGTGACGACGGTGCCGTAGTTCATGAACTGCATCGGCCCGAGGTCGCCGACGGGGATGCCGGCAGCGTTGAGGGCGTTTTCGACCAGCCGTGTGCAGTCCTGGATCATGCCGATCTGGGCGTAGGCGGAGGACAGCATGATGCCGTTGATCCCGCCCGCGGCCGGCGCGGGCGCCGGCGCGGCAGGGGTGACGGTGACCTGGGCCTTGGCGGGCGCAGCGGCTGCCTTCACAGTCGCAGCGCCCACGGGGACCGCGGCTTTGGGCGCTTCGGCGGCGACTGGCTTGGGTGCTTCCACGACGGGTGCAGGCGTGGTTTCCACTGCGGGACGCTCGAAGGTGATCTGGATCGTGGCGTCGGCGGTCAGCGGGGTCTGGGCCTGGCCTGCGACTTCGAGGGTGGATGCCGGCTCGGCGTCGCGCTGGGCCGGGGCGTCTGCTGCCTGGGCGGCGGTGATGCCGCCAGTCAGGACGAGGCCGGAGGCTGCTGCGAGGACGGCTGCCTGACGGCCTGCGGTGCCGGCGTTTGCGGTGACGGATTTGGACAGCACGGCGATGGCGCTGGTCTGGACGGAGACCGCGCGGTGGCGGCCGTGAGTTTTGCGCATGGGCATGAAAGGGCCTCTCCCACTGCCTGCGAGGTTAGCTGTCGGATTCGGATGGGAGGCACCCGGCCGTGATGGTGCACGAAAGGCACCAGGCACGGCTTCACCCCAAGGCCTGCTCGAAGCGGGCCAACTCTGGGTTCCCCGTCTCTGCCGGACGAATTTTACGAACGGATCCCTGGCAGCGGCAGAGTTAGGCAAGTCTGCTCGGGAGTGCCGCATTCGGAGAAACCGGCACGGTTCAGACCCTACGTCACACAAGCCTCATTTGTCACATTTGCATAACGCCCTGACTGGCACCCACCTGCTTGATACCCGGGGTATTTCCGGGATGTCGTCAGTGACCTGGTCAGACCCGCCGGTGCCTGCACCGCCTTCCGCAGCCGTTCAATCCCAGCGCCCACGATCCTTCATGTTCAAGGAACGGAAAAGCATGGGAGCAATGTCATCGATTTTGGTCGCTGCTAACGCGGCCGTCGTGGCCAGGATGCTGGCAAGCATGAGCAAGTCCTTCCAGCGTCAGGAGGCCCGTGCCCGGACTGCAGCTGGTTACGCCTTTTCCTGGTCCCGGGATCCCAGCAGGCTGCCCAGCACATACAGCCCTACGCCGACGGTGACGAACACGTCGGCGAGGTTGAAGGTGGGAAACCAGCCGCTGTGCAGGTAGTCCACGACGCCGCGCCCGTCCATCCGGTCCACAAGGTTCCCGGCACCGCCGCCAACCACCATCGCCGCACCCGCCCGGGAGAGCGCCGGCATGGCGGGGGCGGTGGACACGGCGTACCAGGACATGGCCAGGACGATGACGGCGGTCGCGGCAATGACCAGCCACGGGGCGAGGTTAGCCCCGAGGCTGAAAGCCACCCCGGTGTTGTACACCAGCTTCAGGTTCACCAGGCCCAGATCGACCGTGGCACCGTTGGAGAGCAGTTCCTCGGCCAAGGCCTTGATGACCAGGTCGGCCACCGCGAGCACGGCGGCCGCGGCGAGCAGGCCAATTTTTACCCGCCATGCTTTGGTGGCAACTGGTGGTGTCCCTGCCGGATCTGCCGGAGACGGGACGCTCACGCGGCAGGTTCCAGCGCCGGCGCGGGTTTGGCCGGCTGGAGCGCCATTATTTTGCCGCTGATGCGGCCGGCGCGGACGCCGTTGCCGATCACCACGATTTCGGCGAGTTCGTGGATCAGGACGACCGCGGCCAGCCCCAGGGCGCCGACCAGTGCCAGCGGGATCAGGATCGCGATCAGCAGCAGGGACAGGCCCACGTTCTGCAGCATGATGGACCGGGTCCGGCGGGCGTGGTCCAGGACCTGGGGCAGGTGGTTCAGGTCCTCGCCCATCAGGGCGATGTCGGCGGTTTCAATGGCCACGTCGGTGCCCATGGCACCCATGGCAACACCGGTGTCGGCGGTGGCCAGGGCCGGGGCGTCGTTGACGCCGTCACCGACCATGGCGGTGGGCTGGCGGGACTTTAGGGTCCGGATGATTTCGGCCTTGTCCTCCGGGCGAAGGTCGGCGTGGACTTCGGTGATCCCGGCGTCCTTGCCCAGGGCCGCGGCGGTGATCGCGTTATCCCCGGTGAGCATGGCCGTGGTGTACCCGGAGGCGGTCAGCCGGGCGATGACGTCCCGGGCTTCGGGGCGCAGTTCGTCACGGACAGCGACGGCACCAATGACTTCGCCGGCGGATTCGATCAGGACGGCGGTGGCACCGGCCTTCTGCATCCGCTCGACATCCGCGGCGAGGGAGCCGGGGTTGATCCAGCCGGGGCGGCCCAGCCGGACGGTCTTGCCCTCAAAGGTGCCTTGCAGGCCGGCGCCGGGGACGGTGTCGACGTCGGTCACGTCGGCCTGGGCGGGGGATGCGGCGAGGATGGCGCGGGCCAGGGGGTGTTCGCTGCGGGCCTCCAGCCCGGCTGCGAGGGCCAGAACGTCTTCGCGGGTGACGGTCCCAGCCGCGGCGACATCGATGACTTCAGGCTTGTTCCGGGTCAGGGTGCCGGTCTTGTCCAGGGCGATGGTGCGGATCTTGCCGAGGGTTTCCAGTGCGCCGCCGCCCTTGATCAGCACACCGATGCGGCTGGCGGCGCCGACGGAGGCGACAACGGTGACCGGGACGGAGATCGCCAAAGCGCAAGGCGATGCGGCTACGAGGACGACCAGGGCGCGTTCGAACCACACCAGGGGTTCTCCCATGATGAAGCCGAAGGCGATGATCAGGGCCGCGGCGATGAGGATGCCGGGGACCAGTTTCTTGGCGATGTTGTCCGCCAGGCGCTGCCCGGGTCCCTTGCGGGACTGTTCGGCCTCGACGATGTGCACGATGCGGGCCAGGGAGTTGTTCTCCGCGGTGCTGGTGACTTCGACTTCCAGCGGCCCGGTGCCGTTGATGGACCCGGCGTAGACATCACTGCCGGGACCGGCCTCAACCGGCACGGATTCACCGGTCAGGGCCGAGGTGTCCAGGGAGGTGCGGCCGGTGATGATCCGGCCGTCGGTGGCCAACCGTTCGCCCGGGCGGACGACCATCCGGTCCCCCGGAACGAGCTCGGCCGGGTCAACGGTGACTTCCGTCCCGCCGCGAAGGACTGTCGCTTCGGCCGGGACCAGATCCAGCAAGGCGCGCAGGCCGCGCCGGGTTTTCGCCAGCGAGTATTCCTCCAACCCCTCGGAAATGGAGTAAAGGAAAGCGAGCATCGCCGCTTCCTCGAACTCGCCCAGGGCGACGGCGCCGACGGCGGCGATCGTCATCAAGGTCCCGACGCCGATCCTGCCTTTGGCCAGACGCCGCAGTGTGGAGGGAACAAAGGTCCACGCCGCGACCAGCAGCGACCCGATTTCCAGGACCAGGCGTAGCCAGTCCGGGCCCCCGGTCAAGGATAGGATCCAGGCGGTCAGGAGCAGCACACCCGAGATTGCCGCGGCCCGGATCTCGTTGATCTGCCAGAAGCTGACCGCCTCCTCAGCCTCTTCGGCCACGGTTTCGGGCTTGTCGTCGCTGCAGCCGCAGGCGTCGCTCATCGGGCGTTCTCCTTCGTCAGTTCCACGTTTGTCGGTATGGCGCCGGTGCTTCCGGTGCCGTAGTTCGGGCACAGGCTGACCGCGTTGCCGGTGGTGGCAAGCAGGACTTCGGCCTGGGCAAGCATGTCCATCAGTTCCGGACGGGACAGCGAGTAATAGACGCTGCGGCCCTGCGCGCGGCCCTGGACCAGGCCACAATCGCGCAGACACGCCACATGGGCGGACACGGTGGACTGGGCAAGCCCCAGCTCCCCGGCCAGATCCCCCACCCGGATCTCGCCGGCGGCCATTCGCTTCACGATGTTCAACCGCGTTGGGTCGCTCAAGGAATGAAACAAAGCCGCTGCGGGTGCAAGCCCACCGCAAGCATCCCCCGAACCAGCCATGTGTATCGTCATACAGCGATGATATCCGATTAAAACGATGGGAACTGGCGATGGGTTTTCTCGTCCTTCGGAACCTGACAGAGGGCTTCGGGCATGCCGTCCGGAGTCCCGAGCGGGGTGAGGTTCAAATATCCAAACATTTGCCGTGACTCCGGTAGGGCGCTGGCGGTAGCGTGAGGCAGCAAAAGCCCGCCTGCACTGGGCGGGTAGGGCACATGTCCTCTGGGTTGCCTAAAGCAAGGCATGGTTTGAAAGGTGTTGGCAGTGTGAGTCTTTCCGCCCAAACGCTGGTGCTGGTCGCGTTCCCGGTCGCCGCGGCGGCTCTGGGGTCGGTCATCGCTGTCCTAAGGCCCCCGGGGCCAAAACTCTCCAGTGCGATTCAACACTTCGCGGCGGGCGTGGTCCTGGCAGCATTGGCCGGAGAAGTACTCCCGGACCTGCGGGCAGAAGGAAACCTCGGGTTCGCGGCCGCCGGTTTTGCCGCAGGCGCAGCTGTCATGCTGTTGTTGGGCGCCCTGGGCCGAAAAATGGACAGACAGTCCCCGGCGTCCGGGACATTGCCGACAGGCCTGCTGGCAGCCGTCGGAATCGATCTGCTGCTGGACGGTTTACTGGTGGGGCTGGGGACTGTTCTGGGTGCCAGAGAGGCGCTTATCCTCACCATCGCCCTCACCATCGAAATCCTGTTCCTGGCACTGTCTTTGACAGTAGAGCTCAAGGAAATTGGCATATCCAACGTCCGTGCAGCGGCAACCAGCAGCGGACTTGGACTCCTGACGGCCGTCGGTGCGATAGGTGGCGCTGTCTTCCTCGGCGGTGCCGGCGCCCCCGTCCTGGCCCTTGTTCTCGCTTTTGGTGCTGCCGCTCTTTTGTATCTCACGGTCGAGGAACTGCTGACTGAAGCGCATGAACAGGAAGAAACGGTGTTTTTGGGTGCCATGTTCTTCCTCGGGTTCCTCGTGATCTACATCCTGGGCGCCCTGTAAGAGCTGCCAGACCTGCAGGTTTGTGGGTGCAGCCTGCATTCCTTGACGCCATCGAGAAACGCTCCTCGGTCCATCTCGCCCACCCCTCACTGACATCCGGGAGGGAGCTCACGGTCGAGGGCGTAGATGCTTCGACAGAAACAGGGGCTCGAGGGACGTTGAAGGCGCCCCCATCACACCAGCCGTCACACACAACAGAAAGTATGCGCCATGCCGCGCCTGTCGCTCTGACATCCCTGGCGGTTCGGAGGGCCGCACCCGGAGTGAAAACCGGTGAATGAATGACCACGTCATCTGAACAAATGATAATCTGTTCAGATGAGTCGTCGACTGCAGTCCATTACTGATCCGGATTCCCTGCCCGGGCATCGGGACAACGACCGTGCCCCTTCCCGCGTTGAGTTTCTTCGGGGGGCACTGCCCTCAGGCGAGGATGTTGAGCGGGTCGCCGCGGTGTTCCGGTTGATGGGAGATCCCGGCCGGGTGCGGATCCTCGCCACGCTGCTGGAGGCCGGCGAGGTGTGCGTGCACGACCTCGCCTCGGTGGCCGGTCTCAGCGAATCCTCGGTGAGCCAAGCTCTTCGACTCATGCGCGCGCACCGAGTCGTGGAAACCCGCCGCGCTGGCCGGGTCGTGTTTTACCGTCTCGGCGACAACCACGTTCGGATGTTGCTGGACCTGGCGATCACCCACGCCGGGCACTCCCCCGCAGTCACCGCAGCCCCTTCCCTAACCGACCCCACTCGTCAGGAGCCGACATGAACGCCTCACCTGCCCCTCTTACCTGCCCTAAATGCGAATCGGAGATGCGCCCCTACGAACGCAACGGGGTCATCATCGACCAATGCACAGGGTGCCGCGGAATCTTCCTGGACCGCGGCGAACTGGAGTCCCTGATGGATGCTGAAGCCGCGTTCTACGCTGCCCGGAACGCGGCATCCGGAATGACACAGCCACCCTATGCCCAGACTCCGCAGCCCCTTTACGGCCAGTCTCCCTACCCGGACCGGCGGGACGGTCACCACAGCGGTCATGGTGACCGGCACGACCGCCGCAAGCGCGGGGGGTTCCTCGGAGATCTGTTCGACTGAACCCCGAAGCCCTGCACCAGCACCCCTCAACCTGACCGGCCCTGACTATGAGAAGTGAGCACGCGTGGCGATCGACACCCAGCTTGACCTGAAGACTGTTCTGCCCGAGGCGCTGGATGAACAGGACGCCTGCGTGCGCAGTCTGACCGAGGGCCTGCAGGCCCGGCAGGGCGTGATCGACGCCCATGTCAAGCGCCCGGACGGCGCCGAAGCGGCGCAGCTGTGTGTGCATTTCGAACCCGGTCTTATCAGCCTGCGCCGGATCCGCGAACTGGCCGTGTCTCTGGGTGCCCGGGTGGACAGCGACTTTGGCCACCTCAGCCTTGATGTGGACGGCATCTCCAGGTCCGCCCGGGCGCAACTGCTCGAACAGCGGCTGCGCGAGTTGGACGGGGTGGCGGAGGCCCACGTCTCCGCCACCGGCTCCGTTACGGTTGAATACCTCAAGGACAGGACCTCGGAGAAGGCGGTTTTGCACCTTCTGACGCGCTTTGGAACACCACCGCGCGCAGACCGGACCGGTCCCGCCCAAACCCCTGTGGCAGGTGCCGTTGAAACCGGCCTGCCAGAAGCGGACGCGCATGACCACAAGCACGAAAAGCATGAAGAGCATGATCACAAACATGGCGGGATCTTTGGTGAGCGAAGCGAGCTGATCTTCGCGGTGCTGTGTGCCCTGACCCTGGCGACGGGGTTCCTCCTGGGGCTCAGCTCTGCCGTTCCGGACGTGGTTTCCACCGCGCTGTATATCGCCGCCTATTTCTTCGGCGGCTACTACACCCTGAAGGAAGCCATCCAGACGGTGATGGCCAAACGGTTCGAGATCGATTTCCTGATGCTGGTCGCAGCCGCCGGGGCCGCGGTGCTCGGGGACCTGGCCGAAGGCGCCCTGCTGCTGGCTCTGTTCAGTATCGGCCACGCCCTGGAAAGCTACGCCATGGGCCGGGCCCGGCGCGCCATCCAGGCCCTGGCCGAACTCGCCCCGGACACCGCACTCGTCAGACGCGCCGGCGCTGACCAGGAGATCCCGGTCGGGGAACTGCGGATCGGCGACACCGTCATCATTAAACCCAACACCCGCATCCCCTCGGACGGTCACGTCACCGTCGGGCAGAGCAGCGTGGACCAGTCAGCCGTGACCGGGGAAAGCATCCCAGTTGACAAGACCCCCATCGGGCAAGAGGCGTCCCGGAAGGAGACGGACATCCCGGCCGAAAGCCGGATCTACGCGGGCACGGTCAATGGTCCCGGCGTGCTGGAGATCGAGGTGACACGGCTGTCCAAGGACTCAACGCTCGCCCGCGTGGTGCGGATGGTCAGCGAAGCCCAGGCCCAAATTTCGCCCACGCAACGCTTCACGGACCGCTTTCAGCGCGTATTCGTCCCCGCCGTGCTGATCCTCGTCCTCGTCCTGCTCTTCGCCGGCCTCGTCATCGACGAACCGTTCTCCGCCACGCTCTATCGGGCCATGGCCGTCCTCGTCGCGGCCAGCCCCTGCGCGCTGGCAATCTCCACCCCCAGCGCCGTCCTGTCCGGGCTCGCCCGGGCAGCCCGCGGCGGCCTGCTCATCAAAGGCGGCGGACCTTTGGAGAACCTCGGCACGCTGAGCGCGATCGCCTTCGACAAGACCGGAACCCTCACGGAGGGCAAACCCGAAATGACCGACGTCGAACCAGCGGCGGGCGTGAAGGAAACCGAACTGCTTGCCGTCGCACTCGCCGTCGAATCCCAAAGCGACCACCCGCTGGCCTCGGCCATCGTGACGGCGGCACGCGCCCGACTGGACGGCACGCCGCCCCTTACCGCCGGCGCGGTCACCAGCATCACCGGCCGTGGGGTCAGCGCCCTGATCGACGGCGAACAGATCCACATCGGCAAGCAGCAGCTCTTCACCGAGACCGACGGGACACCGTTGACCAAGGACATCCGGGACTCCACTGCCCGGCTCGAAGCCGCGGGACGGACCACCATGGTCGTGCGCCGGGGGTCCAAGTATCTGGGCGTCCTGGGCCTGATGGACACTCCCCGGAACTCCGCAGCAACCGTTATCACACAGCTGCGCCGCGCCGGTATCCGGCACATGATCATGCTCTCGGGTGACAACCAGAACGTCGCGGATGCTGTGGCCGGAAAGCTCGGGCTCGATGAGGCCCGCGGAGACCTGCTCCCCGAGGACAAAGTCAAAGCCGTAGTCGAGCTGCGCGGCCGGGAAAATAAGGTCGCGATGGTCGGTGACGGCGTCAACGACGCACCGGCCATGGCCAACGCCACCGTCGGGATCGCGATGGGCGCTGCCGGCTCCGACGTCGCCATGGAAACCGCCGACGTCGCGCTCATGGGAGATGACCTGCAACGGCTCCCCTTCGCCGTGAACCTGAGCCGGCAATCCAGCCGAATCATCCGGCAGAACCTCTGGGCCAGCCTCGGTGTCGTCGCGATTCTCATACCGGCAACCATCACCGGGGCCATCGGCATTGGCCTCGCCGTCGTAATCCACGAAGGATCAACCCTGCTCGTCGTCGCCAACGCCCTCCGCCTCCTGGCCTACCGCGAACCCAAAAACCCAATAGAAGCCCTCACCATCACCGACCCCTGACATAGGCCTTAGCACGGGAGTCGATGGATAGCGATAGATCGGGCCCTTAAGCCCTGACAGGCTGCGCCCGGGTCCCGCCCCAGACCTCGGTACTGTTTAGCCAAGCTAGATGCAGGCATTGGCCCCACCTACCTCTTATGGGAGGGGTCAATAAACCCACCCGCGATCTCGGGCCCTGCCGTCCAGAGATGCCGCATGAGTCTGCCGCGCGGTGCACCCTCGGTGGTCAGTGTCAGTGACGGCGCCGGGGCGGGCATGGCTAGTTTCCGGTGAGCTCCGTGTAGAGCGTCTGAACCCGGGCTTTGATGTCGTCCCGGACCAGGCGCATCCGCTCCATGCCCTCGATCCCGCGTTCGGAGGGCTCGTCCGTTTCCCAGACCTCGAAGCGCTTACCCTCGACCGGTTCAAGCTTGGCCTCGGTACCCAGGACAATAACGGCGTCCACTGCGCCCAGGACTTCGCCGGTGACAGGTTTGGGGTATTCGCCGGTCACATTGATGCCCAGCTCGGTCAGGGACTCCACCGCCTGCGGGTTCAGGCTCGTAGCCGGCTTGGTGCCGGCGGAATAGACGCCAATGGCATCTCCTGCAAGGTCGCGCATGAGTCCGGCAGCGAGCTGGGATTTGCCGCCGTTCTTGCTGCAGACGAACAATACGGACGGTGTCTTTTCGTGGGTCATGAGCGGGTTGTTCCTTTTGAGTGAGACGGCGGGATGCGAGGCGGCGAGGGTTAGGCGTTGCTGGTGCCGGAGCGGCCATGGGCAAGACCGGTGGGAAAGCGGACCAGCACAGGTTCCGGCGCCGCGCAGCAACCGGCCTCTGCAGGAGCTGCTCCGACTGCTGCCGATGTAGCGGCCGGGACATCGCAGCTGGTGCCGGTGTCGGTGGAGCAGACCCCGGTGTCGGGGAGCTCGAGGTGGACGGTGTCGGCCGATTCCTGGTCGCCGGCGAGGGCTGCGGCGACGGAGCGGACCTGTTCGTACCCGGTGGCCAGCAGGAAGGTGGGAGCCCGGCCGTAGGACTTCATCCCGACAATGTAGAAGTCTTTGTCCGCGTGGGCCAGGAGTTTGGCGCCGTGAGGCGGGACGGTGCCGCAGGAGTGGAATTCCGGGTCGATGAGCGGACCAAGCTCGGTAGGTGCTTCCACGGCGGGGTCCAGGTTGAGGCGGAGCTCGCGCAGGATGTCCAGGTCGGGCCGGAATCCGGTGCAGGGCACCAGGACGTCGGCCTCGATGGTCAGGCCGTCCACCGCGCCCACGGTGACCCCGGAGTCGAGGGATTTGAGGGAGCTGATGCCGAAGCTGGTGTGCAGTTCGATCTTTCCGGCCTCCACGAGCCGGCGGACGCGGCCGCCGAGCTGGCCGCGGGCGGGCAGCCCGTCCAGGTCCCCGCCGCCGTAGACTTTCGCGGCCGAGTCGCCGCGGACGGCCCAGAGGATCCGGGTGTCCGGCTCGTCCTTGGCGAGGTCGGCGAGGTTGATGAGGGTGTTGGCGGCGGAGTGCCCGGCACCAACGACGAGGACGCGGCGGCCGGCAAAGGCTGCACGGTCGCGGCCGGTAACGTCGGGCAGCGGGGCTGAGATCCGGTCCGCTGCTGTGTGTTCGCCGATGGCGGGAAGTCCTGAGGTGCCCAGGGGGTTGCGGGTGGACCAGGTGCCGGAGGCGTCGATGACGGCGGCGACGGTGTGGTCGCGGGTTTCGCCGTCTGCGTGTTCCACCCGGACGGTGAAGGGTGTGGTGTCGCGGCCCTTGATGTGGGTTTTGTCCATTCCCTGCCGGGTGACGGCAGTAACGCGCGCGCCGGTCTGCAGGCGGGACGCGATCTGTGGCAGTGCGGCCAGCGGGGTGAGGTAGTTGTCGATCAGTTCCCCGCCGTAGGGCAGGGCGGTGGGTCGGGGCGCTTCCCAGCCGGTGGCTTCGAGGAGGCGTTCGGCTGCGGCGTCGGTGTTGAACCGCCAGGGGGAGAATAGACGGATGTGGCGCCATTGTTCAATGGCGGCCCCGGGCGAGGTGCCGGCTTCAAAGATCAGCGGTTCCAGGCCCCGTTCGAGCAGGTGGGCCGCGGCGGCCAGGCCGACCGGGCCTGCGCCGATCACGGCGACCCGGAGATTCTGCGCTGATTCCATGGTGTCCTCTTTCATCCGTAGTGGTGGTGCGGTCGCATCAGGTAGGGTCCTGCCAGCCCTGTGGGGCCGGCAGGCGCCCGGGGATTGGGTTAGCAGCAGTCCTCGTCGTAGCAACCTGAGTCGCCGCAGCATCCGTTGGTCATTGCGCTCACCCCCTCCCTGTTCCCGGTTTAGGCGTGGCTGGGTTCTTCGACTAACGCGGTGGCGATGCTGTCTGCATCATCGAGGGCGGCGAGGTAGCGTTCGGCGTCCAGGGCGGCCGCGCAGCCGGTTCCGGCGGCCGTGATGGCCTGGCGGTAGCGGTGGTCAACCGCGTCGCCGCAGGCGAAGACGCCGGAGAGGTTGGTGACCGTGGTGGGGGCATCGACCTTGATGTAGCCTTCCTCGTCCAGGTCCACCTGGCCTGCCACCAGTTCGGTGCGCGGCAGGTGGCCGATGGCGACGAAGATGCCGGTGGCGGCCTGCTCGCGGGTTTCACCGGTGACAGTATCGGTGAGGGTGACGCCGGTGACCCTGCGGTCGCCGTGGATCGCGGTGATGGCGGAGTTCCAGGCGAAGCTGATCTTGGGGTTGTCCTTGGCGCGCTGCGCCATGATCCGGGAGGCCCGCAGTTCATCCTTGCGTACGACGACGGTGACGGACCTCGCGAACCGGGTCAGGAAGGTTGCTTCCTCCATGGCGGAGTCGCCGCCGCCGACGACGATGATGTCCTGTTCGCGGAAGAAGAACCCGTCGCAGGTGGCGCACCAGGAGACGCCGTGGCCGCTGAGCTTCTTCTCTTCAGGGAGGCCGAGTTCCCTGTACGCGGAGCCGGTGGCGAGGATGATCGCCGGGGCCTGGTGGGTTTCGCCGGCTCCGGTGACGACGGTCTTCAGGTGACCGGACAGCTGGACGTCGGTGACGTCGTCGAACACGACCTTGGCGCCGAATTTCTCGGCCTGTTCCTGCAGCCCGTCCATCAGCTCAGGGCCCTGGATCCCGCCGGGGAAGCCGGGAAAGTTTTCCACCTCTGTGGTGTTCATCAGGGCCCCGCCCGCGGTGACCGAGCCGGCCAGCACGAGCGGTTCCAGCCCGGCGCGGGCGGCGTAGATGGCGGCGGTGTAACCGGCGGGGCCGGACCCGATAATGATCAGCTGTTCGTTGCTCATGGGCGTGTTCCTTAGGGGTCCGGGTTACTTGGCGGCCGGGATCAGGGAGTCGATCAGGCCCTCGATGCGGGTCTTGATCTCGTCACGGATGGGGCGGACGGACTGGACGCCCTTGCCGGCGGGGTCTTCGAGGACCCAGTCCTCGTAGCGCTTGCCGGGGAAGTAGGGGCATTCGTCGCCGCAGCCCATGGTGATTACCACGTCGGATTCCTTGACCGCTTCGGTGGTGAGGACCTTGGGGACCTCGGTTGACATGTCGATGCCGACCTCGGCCATGGCTTCGACGGCGGCGGGGTTGATCTTGTCAGCCGGCTGGGACCCGGCGGAGCGGACCTCGATCTGGCCCTTGCCCAGCGTGGTGAGGAAAGCGGCGGCCATCTGGGAACGCCCGGCGTTGTGGACGCAGACGAACAGGACGGAGGGCTTCTTGGCGGTTTCGGTGCTCACGGTATTTCTCCTGGAATCGATTGGTGATGTGTGGACTGCATGGTGCCGGTAACGCTCCCCAACCGAATATTGATGATGATCGATATAGCGAGTATCGGGCTATACATTGATGAATGTCAATATTTGTTGTGGTGGTTCAGCGTGATCATGCGGCGCTGAGGCGGGGCGCGAGGTCGGTGATGCGGTGGGCGATGTCATCAAAGGCTCGGTCAAAGGCCACCTTTGTTCCCAGGCGTAGGGGGTCGGGAACGGACCAGTGGACGGAGCGGATCCCGGGCAGTTCCTCGTGGGCGTTGTCGCAGACGGTAACGACGAAGTCTGCCGCTGCGGCCACCTCATCCAGGGACCGCGGGGCGATGTCGGGCAGGTCCAGGCCATGGCGGCGCGCGGCGTCGACCGCGCCGGGCGCGATGCGGTCCGCGGGGTGTGTTCCGGCAGAGGCCGACGGGATGCTGCTGACCTGCCGCCACAGGGCAGCGGCCAGCTGGGAGCGGGCGCTGTTGCGGGTGCAGACGAACAGGACGCGACCGGCATTCTGCACCACTCCGGGCACCAGTCCATCCAGGGCCCCGGCCGCAAGCCGGAAGTAACTGCGGCGCTTGTCCGCTTCGGACCGGTGCCGTGTCGCCAAGCCGGCGTCTTCCAGGGTTCGGAGGTGGTGCGACAGCAGGTTTGAGGGCATGCCCAGCTCCGACTGCAGCTCGGTGGGAGACAGGTCCCCGAGTGTCAGGAGGTCCACGATGCGCAGGCGTGCCGGATCGGCAAGAGCCGCATGCCTGGCCACCCTCGCCTGGAAAGATTCATCTGCCTCAGTTTTCATTGATTCAATTTTGACTGAGTTAATTCTTTCGGTCAAGCTGGTTTCATGACTTCACACCAGCCGCCGTTGTGGCGCCGCGCCCTTGCTGAATTACTCGGGACCGCACTGCTCGTTGCCATCGTCGTTGGTTCCGGGATCGCCGCCCAGCAGCTCTCACCCAATGACGTGGGCCTGCAGCTGCTCGAGAACAGCACAGCGACCGTTCTGGGGCTGACGGTGCTGATCCTGGTCTTCGGTCCGGTCAGCGGCGCGCATTTCAACCCCGTCGTGTCCCTGGCCGACTGGTTCCTGGGCCGGCGCAGCGGCTCAGGACTCTCCCTGCCGGACGTGGGCGCCTACCTGGCGGCGCAGGTGGCCGGGGCGATCGGCGGCAGCGTCCTGGCCAATGCCATGTTTGAGGTCGGAACGTCCATCTCCGTCAAGGACCGTGCCACCACCGGGCACGTGCTTGGTGAGGTTGTCGCCACGGCGGGGCTGATCCTGCTGATCTTCACCCTTGCAGCTACCAACCGCGGCGCCCTCGCAGCACCCGCCGTCGGTGCCTATATCGGCGCTGCGTACTGGTTCACGTCCTCGACCTCGTTCGCAAACCCCGCAGTGACTATCGGCCGGGTCTTTAGCGAAACCTTCGCCGGTATCGCGCCGGGATCGGTGGCACCCTACGTGATCGCTCAACTGATCGGCGCGGCCATCGGTCTGGGCCTGGTGCTCCTGCTGTTCCCGGCCGCCTCCCGCGCTGCCGATAACGTCGTTATCCCGCACAGCGCCAAGGCAACAAAGCCATAGTCTTCCCGCAGGCAAAAAACCACTCACTTGGCGACACATTGATGAACGTCAATATCGGGGCATAATGGATAGATGACCTCACTGCCGCTGCTTGAACCAGCCACGGACACCGGTTGCTGCCCGCCGGCAGCGCCCAGCCTGGGCGCTGCCGAGGCGAACGACAGGGCGGCGGTCTTCAAGGCCCTTGCCGACCCGAACCGGCTGCGGCTGCTGTCCATCGTCAAGAGCGCCCAAGGTGGCGAAGCCTGCGTCTGCGACCTGACCGATCCGCTGGATCTCACCCAGCCGACCGTGTCCCACCACCTGAAGATCCTCGTTGACGCCGGTCTGCTGCACCGCGAAAAACGCGGTACCTGGGCCTACTTCTCGCTCGTCCCCGGCGCCCTGGAACGCACCGCAGGACTGCTGGAGAGCCTGTGACGACAGAGGCGCCGCCAGGTCTGACGATTCGTTCGATGCGTCAGGAGCATTGGCCGGAGGTTCGGGACATCTTCCAGGAGGGAATCGACACCGGCCACGCCACCTTCGAATCCGTGGCACCCGACTGGGACCGGTTCGACACTTCCCGGCTTCCCCAACACCGGCTCGTCGCCGCAACCGCGCACGGCGCGATCGTCGGCTGGGCTGCCGTCTCGCCCGTGTCCGCCCGCCCCGTCTACTCCGGTGTGGTCGAACACTCTGTGTACGTAGCCTCTACTGCCCGGGGTCTGGGTATCGGCAAAGCGCTCCTTGAAGCGCTTATCAGGTCCACCGAGCGCGACGGCATCTGGACTGTCCAGGCCAGCGTTTTCCCCGAGAACGAGTCCAGCCTCAAACTTCATCTGAGTAAGAGCTTCGTCATAGTCGGCCGCCGCCGGCGCATCGCCCGCATGAACCACGGCCCACTGAACGGCCAATGGCGTGACACCCTCCTGATTGAACACCGCTCACCCAGCATCTAACCAACCCACCAAGGTCGTGGAGGGCAACGTGAATCCGACCAAGGAAGACATTCTGGCCGGCTACAGCCGGGCACTGGCCGAGCTCAATAAGTGGCTGGCCGGTGCAACCGCTGAGGAGCTTCGCCACAAGAGCAACGGCACGAAGTGGACCAACGAAGAACTGCTCTTCCACATGGTTTTCGGCTACATGGTGGTCCGCGCACTGCTTCCACTCGTCCACCTCATCACCCGGCTCCCCTCACCTATCGGCAAGGCCTTCGCCTCAGCGCTGAACGCGGGCACACTCCCGTTCGACGTCATCAATTACTGGGGCTCCCGTATGGCGGCGGTCTACTTCAACCAGCGGCGGATGGCCCGGAAATTCGACAAAACCATCAACGTCATCACCCGCCGGCTGGAGCGCGAGAGCACAGCATCCCTGTCCAGATCGATGCCCTTCCCGGACCGGTGGGATCCATTCTTCACGCCCACAATGACACTTAACGACGTCTACGCGTACCCGACAAAACACTTCGACTTCCATGCAGGACAACTCAGCCTGGACCGCCCGCACCGGTAATCCGCCTGGCCGCACGCCTGCAAGGATGGCCCTGTGACTATCGCGAAGACAATCCTGCTGTTCGTTCTTGCCGCTGCCGCGGAAATCGGCGGCGCGTGGCTGGTCTGGCAATCCGTCAGGGAAGGCAAAGCCTGGATGGTGGGCCGGACTGGGCGTCATCGCCCTCGGAATTTACGGTTTCGCTGCGACATTGCAGCCGGACGCCCACTTCGGCCGGATCCTTGCCGCCTACGGGGGCGTGTTCGTCGCCGGGTCGCTGCTGTGGGGCATGGCCTTTGACGGTTTCCGGCCCGACAGGTGGGACATCACAGGCTCGGCGATCTGCCTGCTCGGGGTCGCCGTCATCATGTTCGCACCGCGCAACGCAGGTTGAGATACTGGCGCTTGGCGTGCATCTCTCCGCCTCCAACGCCAGGTCTCCGGCATCGAAACGCGGCCACAGTGCTCACACCCTCGACCTCCGCACAATTCTCTAGGGCCCGGCACTCCTGAGAGTGTCGTCAGGGGCAATCTAAGGTGATTAGGTTCTGTTGGTTTCAGTGGTTGTAAGCGATGACTGAGCGCTTGTGGGGCCGTGAGCATAGGGCGCAGAGCAACTTCAGAAGTCCTTATCTGCTGAACGGCCGTACCTCATGGATATGCTGGTCGTTCTGCTGTTCCATGTGATGGCCGTCGTTCATGGTTTGGCGAGGTGCCGGTAGATGGTGGGCCGGGTGACGCCGAATTCCTGGGCGATGTGCTCGACCGTGTGTGCACGCTTGCCGTCGGGCCCCTTTTCTTCATACATTTCCCGCGCCAGCCTGACCTGGCGGGGCCCCAGTTTTGGTTTCTGCCCGCCCGTCCTGCCACGCGCACGGGCGGCCGCCAGACCGTCACGGGTCCGTTCAGACATCAGGGCGTGTTCGAACTCGGCGATCGAGCCAAGGATTTGGAAGAACATCCGTCCCAGCGCGGTGGAGGTATCGATGCCCTGGTCCAGAACGACGAGGTCCACGCCGCGTTCCTGCAGCGTGTTGGATAAATCGATGAGGTTTTCCAGCGACCGCCCGAGCCGGTCGAGTTTGGTGACGACAAGCTGATCACCGGGCCGGTTGGCCGAGAGCAGCGCCTTGTCGAGTTCGGGTCTGCGGGCGAGTTTTCCGGAGGCAGTGTCGAGGAAGATCTGCTCACAGCCGGCCGCTGTCAGGGCGTCGTGCTGGGCTTGGGGGTGCTGGTCATGGGTGGAGACCCGTCCGTATCCGATACGCATCCCAAAAATGTATCAGTAACCCGACTAGACGTTACATAGCTGGGTACACGTGAAGCATTACAAATGAGATCCCGTGCTTCCGCGGTTTTTAGAACTCGACTGGGAGTGTCTTGCGAACGATCGTTACCGGACGCCAACAATGACTAAGCGTTAGATTTTGTGCGCATTGGTCCTGGACGGCGGGGATTCATGCTCACGGACCCGTCATTTAGTTCGCGAGGGGCACCAGCTTGGGTTGTCCTCTATTGGGTGGGTTTGGGCGGTAAAGGTGTAGGTGACCGGGGCCTCTACACCACGCTAACGGACGTAACCCCCGCCCCGGGCGCGGGGCCGGTGGCGCACGGGCCGCCACGGCCGCCGCCAAGATGAAATAGCCCGGGAAAAGTGGAAAGCTGGCCGTATGCCTGAATCCAGTGGAGCTGCGCCTGCCCAAAAGAGCGCACCCGGTGACGCCAGCGTTCTTTACACCGAGAAGCTCTGGCCGAACTTCTGGATCTGGCTGGTCTCCGCGGGCTTCTCGAGCGCCGTAATCCTGATTCTGGCGCCCATCAGCATCGCGGCCGGGATCACCGGAGCTATTGTGCTGTTCGCCATCATTTTCGTAGTGCTGGTCCGCTCCACCCCGACAATCCAGGTGACCGGGTCAACGCTGCGTGTGGGCCGGGCCACGATCGAACGGAGCTTCGTCGGCACCACGACGGCGTTCCGCCGCGCCGAAGCGACGGCGGAACGCGGCACCCGGCTCAATGGCCTGGCGTTTCTGTGCATCCGTGGCTGGGTGGATCCGGTGGTCCGGATCGAGATCACCGATCCCTCCGACCGGACCCCGTACTGGCTGGCGTCCACCCGGCACCCCGACCAACTGATCGCGGCCCTGTCAGCCCAGCGGCACTAGGAGCCTGCTAATCGGCGGATGTGGGGCGCGTCGGCTGGACTGGTGGGCGTGGCGGTTGAGACTGGTCTTATGCAGGGACGCGAGGATGCGCAACGCGGGTATTTGGATGTGGAAGCGCTGGCCGGGGAGTTGTTGGCTCCGGGCAGTATCTTTGCTTTTCTGGCCAGGCATCGGGGGCGCTTGTTTCCGGATTCGATGATGGAGGACCTGTTCCCGTCGCGGCGGGGCCGGCCCTCCGTTCCGGCGCCGGTGATCGGGCCGGTGCTGGTGTTGCAGGCACTGCAGGGCCTCTCTAACCCGGAAACCGCCGAGGCTTTGACTTTCGATCTGCGTTGGAAGGCCGCATGCGGCTATGGGCTGACGGGCCACTCCGAGAACTTATAGATCGCTTCAACATTCTTCGACACGGGAAGAAGCAGCACACTGTCCTACATTTGACAACTGTTCCAAGCAACAGATCCGGCGTCGCCAGACCATGGATCCCAGTTCCCAATGACGGCGTTCGCAACATCGGGATTGATTGTCACGGACGACAGGAAGCACTCAACCCATCCCGAACGACCACTCGATTACTCCAAGGTCGCTTCCGTGACTGAGCCAACCCTTCGGCGTAGTCCGCGGCGCATCGTTCGCGCCAGATGCTCTTCCCACCGGGCGCAGTGACGTGCCGTTCCGGAAGATAACGGATTTATTACCGTCGGATTTCTCGACTAGTATTTGACCTCAAGCATCGATACCAAAGCGTTACCTGATCCGGAGCCGAGCTCTGCCAGCGGATCAGGTGCCCACGAGTCACCAACTGGCAGAGGCGGAGGAACCACAACCGGCAGTCGCAGGACTGCCTCGGGGTGAAGTCCGTCAGCAGCAAGCCCACTTCGAGCCAAGGATCCTCACGGGATACCTCTGCGCAAAGTGCATGTTACGGCGGACCGGGTCTTTGAACTCTCTGATCCGAATCCGACAGCTAACTTCGCAGGCTATCCAGAGAGGAAAAAGTCTTGGCCATGCAGTACTCCAGGGGCCGCCGACGCGCGACAGGCCCCGCTCCGGCGCCCCGGGTGGCCGAGGCTCATACGGCGGAGAGGCCCCGCGATCCGCACCGCGAAGCACGCCGCCGCCGGGGGCCCTTCCGCCAGATCACTGATTTCGCCGGTGCCAGTGGCATGGGCCAGAAGGCCGGCATCGCGTTGGCAGCATCGGGTCTGGTACTCACCGTGAGTGTTCCGGTGACCGGGCCGATGATGGCAGCACAGGAACAGGGTGAGCCCTTGTCTTCCATTGCCGCCGCCGCGCAGCCTGAAATTTCCGCCGCGCCGGGAGCGCGGATCGAGTTCAGCCGGTCCGCCGTTGGCACCCGGG
This sequence comes from Pseudarthrobacter sp. CC12, assembly GCF_039907755.1. Lineage (NCBI taxonomy): Bacteria > Bacillati > Actinomycetota > Actinomycetes > Micrococcales > Micrococcaceae > Pseudarthrobacter > Pseudarthrobacter sp. CC12. The sequence continues at coordinate 57,893 of NZ_JARDJH010000010.1, forward strand.
CGGACCCGGACGGCAAGCTGAAACAGCTACTCAGTGCCCAGTCGGCCGGTTCCATCACCCGCGCAGCCTCCGCCGGAACTCTCGGCGCCCCGCTCGCTGCAATGACCACGGTTTCGCCGTTCGGGAACCGGGTCAGTCCCATCACGGGCGGCTCAGGGGACTTCCACCGGGGACAGGACCTTGTGGCGCAGTGCGGCACTTCCGTCCTGGCCGCTGCCGCAGGCACCGTCACCTTCGCAGGTTGGCACCCGTATGGCGGAGGAAACCGCGTGGTCGTGGATCACGGCAATGGCCTGAAAACCACATACAACCACCTGTCTTCCTTTAACGTGACCCAGGGTCAGAAAGTGTCCCGGGGGGACATTGTGGCCTTCAGCGGGACCACGGGCGCTTCCACCGGCTGCCACCTCCACTTCGAGGTGGAAGTCAACGGTCAAGTTGTCGACCCCAACGGCTGGCTCTAAAGCCTGATGGCAAGCTCTCAAACCGTCGTGAGTTGCCGTGACCTGAATGTGACATACAAATCCCGGATGCTCTAGCGCGATGGAGGGCACAGGCGGACGCCCGCTTCCGGGCCACCAGAGACTGTGGTTTCCAACGACCGTGCACCTTCGGCCGAACACGTTCAGCACGGATTCTGCGGTTGGTGAGCCCCGATCTGAGGTTGCCTTCTGCCTGATCCGTGAAGGTTGGGCGATAGGTGTTCTGCTCTGTTAGGCCCTTGTGGGAGGTGGTGTGCGTCGGTCGAAAAGGTTGAAGATCAGGTTCGCCAGAACGGCGGGAATGTAGGCGGCGATCAGAAGGTCGTGGGGGCGGGCCATAGAAAGCAACCAGGTGATTGCCGCGCCTGCTATCGCGGCGATTGTCAGGACGCGGTACTTCCATTTCAGGCGGGTCAGGACCATAGGTTGGCCGGCGGACCGGCCCCTGATCAGGTAGCCGGCCATGACGATGATCAGCACGGCGATGGCGGGTATCAGGGCGGTAGTTTCGAACTGCCTCACCGCGCCGGTGGCTTCCGAAACCCGGGCGATGGCCACGCTCGCACCGGCCAGGACCAGCATGATTAGGGAAGCCATCCACCGTGCCCTGCGCTGCGTATCAACACCCATTGCCCCATGCGACGCCCCCCTCATGTGGTTTGTCAACAAGAGCAGAGCACCAGGTACGGGATAATGGGGCCATGGCCAAGACCCCCGCCCAGCGGATCAGGAAGCACGGCGCCAAGGCCGTAGTCCCCGAGCACGGGCTGCCCCCGGTTATTTCCTCACGGACGCCGCAGAGGGCCCAGAGCAACAGCAACCTCATTGTGATCGCCGGCGTCGTGGCCAGCGTCTTCCTGTTCTGGTACCTGCATCTGCTGACGCTGAACCAGATGACGCAACTGTCCAACGGACTGGCCATGCCTGATTCGCTGATCGGCGGGTTCTCTGCCGACTATGCCGCCCAGCTGCACGCAGCCATGGACGACGATGCCCGCGGCCAGCTGAACTATGTCCACAAGACTGCCGGCACGCTGTTCCCCCTGATTTTTGGCTTAAGCTGGCTGCTGCTCATCGGCACCAGGGTCACGAAGAAGGAATTCCGCTGGGCCTTGTGGACGTTGCCGCTGCTGTTTGCCGTGGTGCGGTTGTGGGGAAACGTCACCATCGACGCGGCGCTGGCGCCTACGGTTCCCGACGCCGGCGCCGTGGCCCTCGCATCGGCGCTCACGGTTGCGGGGTGGGTGCTGCTCCTGCTGAGCCTGCTGGCCGGCGGGGCTGCCGTCTTCCTGCGCCGTCGGCCTGCCCCGCGGAGCGCTCCATTGCCCTGAGCAGCTACCTTGCCCCTGTACGCGCCGACCTGCTATCGGGCCCATCGACAAGCCCAGGATGATCGGGTAGGCCTTGTGCGTTCCACGCCGTCGGGCTCGGGGATGCACAGTCCGAAGGCGATTAACCCCCACTTACTGCACTCTGACCGTCATGCCCAGGCTGTGGGGTTCTGGCTGGCCGCCGTGAGCCTGCCGTGATCACAGCCCTGAGTAGGAGTGCAGGCCGTTGAAGAACTGGTTCACGATGGCGAAGTTGAAGACCACGCACAGGTAGCCCACGATCGAGAGCCAGGCAGCGCGGGTACCGGTCCAGCCTCGGGTGGCGCGGGCGTGCAGGTAGCCGGCGTAGACCACCCAGATCACAAAGGTCCAGACTTCCTTGGTGTCCCAGCCCCAGAACCGGCCCCAGGCCTTCTCCGCCCAGATGGCTCCGAACATCAGCGTGAACGTCCAACCCACGAAAGCAATGGCGTTGATCCGGTAGGACAGGTTCTCCAGGCTCAACGCATTCGGAACGAGGCGCATGAAGCCCAGCTTGTCCGCCCCTCCGGCGGCAACGGTCTTCTGCCGGTGCGACTGGACCAGCTGCAGCGCGGACATCGCGAAGGTCAGGGTGAACAGGGCCGAGGACATCACGGCGATGGACACGTGGATGATCAGCCAGTAGCTCTGCAGCGCGGGAACAAGGTGCCCCACGGGCGTCCAGAACGCGACGGAGGCAGCGACCAGCATGATGATGGCCAGGCCAATCACGAACGTGCCCAGGAAGCGCAGGTCGCGGCGGATCAGCACCACCAGGAAGACCGCCACGGCCACGAACGCGCCGGTGGTCAGGAACTCGTACATGTTCCCCCACGGCACCCGGCCCGCGCCGAGCGCCCGGGTGATCACGCCGGCGGCGTGGATGGCGGCCCCGAGTACCGCGAGGGCGACGGCGACCCGGGCCGGAACGCGGCGTTCAGCACCGTAGCGCATACCGCCGTCGGCGGTCAGGCCTGCCCCGCTGCCTTGGCTGCCGGAGACCGACGACGTCGGGCGCTCGGCCCGGCCGACCGGCCCGGCCACCTCGGAGTCGGCGCGGTCAAAAGCCCCGCCGGAGGCCCCGACGCCGGCGCCCACCGGGACGCTGGCCGCCTCGGCGCCGGACAGTGCTGCCGCCTTCAGGTCCACCGCGCGCAGGGTCTTGCTGCTCTTGGCCAGATCCCAGGCGAAGGCGATGAAGGCCACTGTGTACGTGCCGGCCGCGAGCAGCATGAAGAGCTCGCTGTAGGCGCCCATGGTCTCGTTCAGGGTAGGCATTAGTTTTCCTTCGTTTGCTCGTGCGGGCCGGCTGTTGACTGGTCGAAGCCTGCTGTCGGCTGTGCCCGGGGGGTGTCTGTCACGTCATTATCCGCCTGACCGCTGGGAGCCGTCCGGGGGTTCAGCTGCCATTGCCCGGCCAGCAATGCCCGCACGGCCGCGGCCTCCGCGGCCAGGCGGTGGTCCTCGCCGCGGGCCAGGAGCCCGTACTCCACCATGGTCCTGCCATCCTCATTGTTGCCGGCCCGGACCCAGACGCGACGGCGGTTCACGTAAAGGGAGGTGATCAGCCCGGCGACTGCCAGCAGCGAGAACACCAGGACACCGGCCTGGCCCGGAACTGTCCGGATGTCCACGCCGATGTAGCGTTTGAGTCCGTCGAAGCTGATCGAACCTTTGCCCTCGGGCAGGGTGTAGGTCTGCCCGGCGTTCAGGACAATTCCGCCGGCAGGGAGGCCGCGTCCGTTGAGCTGTGTCAGCTTCTGTACGTCCAGGTTGTAGACGTTTTGCGGCTTCCCATCATCCAGGCCGAGGTCGCCGTAGTACGAGTTCAGGTTCAGTTGCGGGTTCAGGGGGTCCGGATCGAAGCTGTACGCGACCCCTCCATCGTTTTTGATTGCGGATGGCAGGAAGAAACCGGCAAAGCCCAGCTGGGACGGTCCGGCATCAGGAACTTTGGCGACAATCGTGGAGGTGAAGACGGCATCGGTGGGAATGGACACGACGGGCCCGCTGAACGCGGTCTGCCCGTTTCCGTCTTTCACCGTGATCACGGGGGCGTAGCCGTTGCCGACAAGAAACATCCCGGTCTCGCCGAAGTACACCGGTTCGTTGACTTTCAGGATCTGCTGCCGTGGTGGTGCGTTCAGTCCGTCCCGGGTGGTGAGGGTGGCGGTGAAGTCGATCGGCTGGCCGAACTGCTTGGTTGATTCGCGGTCGAAGCGGACGTCGAATTTGTCGAGGGTGACGGTGAAGGGATCCAGTTGGGTGCTCTGGAAGTTGGTCCCCGGTGCGAAGTTGTCGTAACTGACCAGGGTGTTCACGAAGGTGTCGCCCTCGACGAGGATCTTCTGTCCCCGGTGGCCGAACATCCCCCCGATGGCGACACAGACCAGGACGCCGATCAGGGAAGTGTGAAAGACGAGGTTGCCAACCTCCTTCAGGAAGCCGCGTTCGGCCCCCACAGACGGCAGCGCGTCGTCGTCCCTTACTTCCACGCGGTACCCGCGTTTTTTTCAGGAGCGCCGCCGCGTCCTCAATAGCGCGCGCTGCAGGGACACCGGCTTCCGCCGGAAGCACGAGCGTCCCGTATTCGGGAAGCCGGGACAGCCGTTTGGGTGTTCGCGGCGGCTGCGACCGCATGGCTTTGTAGTGCGCGATGGCGCGGGGAACAACGCAGCCGATCAGGGAGATGAACAGCAGGATGTAGATGGACGAGAACCAGGCTGAGGAATACACATCGTAAAGCTGGAGCGCGTCCAGGATCCTGCCGTAGTCAGGGTTGTTCTTGATGTGTTGAGCCACGACGGCAGGGTTCGCGGGCCGCTGCGGAAACAGCGACCCCGGCACCGCGGCTACCGCCAGCAGCAGCAACAGGAACAGTGCCGTGCGCATGCTCGTCAGCTGGGTCCAGGCCCAGCGCAGCATGCCGGGCAGCCCCAGCGGCGGGGGAACCACAGTTCGGTTCCCCGGAGCAGTGTGTACAGGCATCGGCTACTTTCAGGTCTTCGGCGTCGGGGCGTGGCCTCCACCGGATCTTCTACAATACGTAGAAGTAATGGTTGTGTATACCTTCATAGGATCACAAGAGGCCGTCAATTCGCCGGGTTGCCGGAGCCTTTGACGTCAGGGCCGGATGCCCCTCGGACGCGAGGTCGGCTTGACGGCCCGGCCTCGCCGTCAAAATGCCATAAGGTACGGTTCATTCCCACGAAAGCACAACGAAAGAGAATCAAGGTGGCCACCGACTACGACGAAGCACGCCCCGATGTTGCAGAATCGCGTAATGCCACGCTTCAGGCCCTCCGGTCCGCCAACGCCCCGGACGCCCGCAGTGTGGTCAGCGCGCTGGATGAGGCTGACACGACCGATGGTGTGGAACTGCCCGGCGCTGACCTCTCCGATGAGGTGCTGGCCATCGAGGTCATCCCGCAAAAGGACGACGAGTTCACCTGCTACTCCTGTTTCCTGGTCCGGCACCGTTCACAGATTGCCGCCGGAAGGGACGGGCACGCTTCCTGCCTTGAATGCGAAGGCTGACTCTTGAGAAAATGCCCGGAGCCAGCAGTACCTTGGTCGCTTGGGCCGGCACTGCAATCTTTTATGCTGCGCGGCCGCCCGGGCGCCGGTTCCCTTCATCGGCGAAGATCTGATCCTTAGGGTACCAAAGTAGGCTTTGTCCGCGTAGTCGATTCAGTTCGGACCTGCATTGGCGGTATCGCCAGCTGTTGCGGGGCCACAGCAGGTCAGGGACCCGACCAGGTTAACTCATGGCTCCCCGTCGTCAGCGCATCTACAACGGCCAGCTTCGCCACGGCTACTGCGCCACTGGTTTTAGCGCGGGCGGAAACCAAGGCCTGTGAAGGGGTTGCGCTCCTCGCTGGCAGAGGCCGTGGCCGACCTATCTGCCCGGGGACCCGCCGCTTCCCACGGTACAGCCACTGGCAATGGCGGATCGTGGGAATCTCGGGCGCGAGCGGCGCCGGCGACGCCGACGTACGGGGAAATCCGGCGCATCCAGGGTGTGCAGCTCATCACTGCGGAGATCAATGCCGGCCTCCCTCTTGGCAGTATTGGCCAGCCACCTACCTACCCGGCAGCCGTCAGCTGGTAGGCGTAGAGCAGGGGTGCATCCACACTGGACGCACGTATTTCCAGCGGGCCTGTTTCGGGTACGCTGACTTTCGCTGTCTCTTTGGTGCCGTTGCAGGCCGCCCCCAGTTCCATCACCTCGTTGCCGCCGGAGCGCACGCCCAGGAAGGCCTTGCCGCCGCCTTCGCACACCAGCGTCAACGCATAGCTGCCTGCCTGCACGTCCTTTGTGTGAACCACCGGCTGCCCGTTGAGGATTCTGCCGGCGTCCGCTGCTACGGTCCCCGAACCGGCGGGAAGCGCGGCGGCTTGCCATGCCGGTACGTCAGCGTTACCCGCGGAGACCTGCCCGGCGCAGCCTGACACGGCCCCCACGACAGCGGCCGCAGCCACACTGCAAAGGGCGCGCCGAAACAGAGGAGAAAGGTATGCCATCCCTCCAATCTACCCGGCCAATCAGCTCCGGCACCCACGTTCCCGTACCGTGCGAGCACCGAAGCGTGCAGACGGGGACATCCCGACCTTTACCTGTCCGGGCTGGCATCCGCTACCGGGCAGGAACCCGCCCCGGCCAAGAACCGGCAGGAAGCCGGCTGGGGCCGTAAGCAGCCGCCTGACCCCTTCACCGTTGGCCGGCCTACTGACACACGCTCGCATCGCCTGGCGGAAAAGTCGCTCTTTGATGGAACCACCAGCCCGTCAGGGGCCATTGCCTTTCACGGGCATGTCGGTTCCCATGCGCCGGCACTTAAGGGACCGGCCGGAGGCAGAAAACAAACTGGCATCGGACACGGCAGCGGATACGCCGTTATGGGCGTGACAGCCATGGGTATGGCAGGGGGGACGCCCGTGGGTACGGCGGGCATGACCGCAGACACGTGCGCGGGGGCCACGAACGAGGGTCCAGGGGCACTGGCTCCGGCGGCATCATCAGGTGGCTGATGCGGCTACTCAGCGGGCACACCACTGAACAGGTTGAGGCGCCGGGACGCGATGGCGGGTCGTCGGAACGCCATCACGAGAGAGCGCTGACGCAGCGGAACGGGGCCTCACCCCGCAGGAGAGGACCCGCTGCCGATACCCCCTCCACTCAGAGGCGCTGTTCGGTCAAACCATGAACCCGCGGGACCGGCCAGGAGGCGCGGATATCATGTGGGCATGGATGTCGGCAGCCCCTCATCCGTTCCCGACGAACCGGACACCCCCCAGCCCGGGGCAGAACGGCCCCGGACGATGCGGCTGTGGGTCGTTTTCGTCACGGTCGTGGTCCTCACGGCCGCGGCGTTTTTCGCCATCGGCCGGCTGACCGCAGCCCCGGCGCCCGCGCAGGTATCTGATGCCGGTGCCGACGCCGGATTCGCCCGTGACATGCAGGCCCACCACGCCCAGGCCGTGGAAATGGCCCTGCTGATCCGTGACAAGTCCGCCAACCCGGAGATCCGAGCTGTCGCCTACGACATCGCCACCTCCCAGCCGCAGCAGAACGGGCAGCTTTTCGCCTGGCTGCAGGACTGGGGCCTGCCCCAGGCAGGCACCGCACCGCCCGGGGCGTGGATGGGGGCAGAGACCGGCGCCGGGCACACCATGACACCGGACGCCGGAGGCGGGATGCAGGGCACCGGCGGGATGGGTGGCATGGCCACCGCCGAACAGATGCAAGCGTTGCGCGAGGCCTCCGGCGCCGCGGCCGACCGGCTCTTTACGGACATGATGATCCGCCACCACCAGGCCGGTGTCGAGATGGCCCGGGCCGCCGTCCGTCTGGCCGAGACGTCCAAGGTCCGGGACTTCGCCGCCCGCGTCGTGGACGCCCAGACCGCGGAGATCACCGCCCTGCAGGAACTGCGCGGCAGGATCTGACCCCCTTTCGAAGAAAGCGAGAAACCACAATGCCGGCATCACGGAAGAGCGCCGCGGAACGAAAAGCCATCCTGAAGGCCATCCAGACCAGGCAGCGCGCCGCCGACAGGCGGAGGTCGTGGCTGATCTACGGCACGGGCGAGGTTCTGGTCGCTTCGATCATCGGTGCCGTGACGTTCGTGCTCGTCGGTGATGTGCAGCAGGGTGAGCAGGCCAAGGCGGCCGCAGCCCGGCCCGTCGAGGGTGAGCAGGATTACCCCGGCCAGTCCCGGAACCACACTCGCGAACCCGTCAGTTACCCCCGGACCCCGGCCACCGGCGGAGACCACGCCCCGGTGTGGACGAACTGCGGGACCTACACCGTCCCGGTGGAGCAGATGCAGGCCGTCCACTCCCTCGAACACGGCGCGGTCTGGCTCTCCTACCGGCCGGACCTTCCCAAGGAGCAGGTCGCCGAACTGACTTCCCTGGCCGGAAGCCAGGACTACCTTCTGCTCAGTCCGTCGCCGGCCAGGCTTCGCCCGTGACCATAACCGCCTGGGGGAAACAGCTCTCCGTGGACAGCAGCAGCGACGGGCGCCTGGCGGCGTTCATCCAGAAGTACCGTCAGGGCCCGCAGACCCCCGAACCCGGGGCCGTCTGCAGCGGCGGCGTCCAGGGCTGACCGCGCGCCCTCCGCCCCAGTGCACTCTGCATAGTGTGGACAGGGTAGATCCAGCGGGTGGATGACGCGACGAGGCGGTGAGCAGACAAACCCGCGGTCTGGACGGTGTCGCTCCTTCCGCTGCCGCCCATCAGGGAGATGCATTAGCGGATAGCGGGGCGGGCCAGATAGGTGGGGTGGCCGGCGCGGGGAGGTTTCAGTGATGGTCTTGACCGGCGCCGCGTAGAACCGGGGCCACGGCAAACGCTTAGGGGCAAGCTGGCAGGTATGCTGGGGTGGTGTTGAATGAGTTTTGGGCGACTGCATCTGCCTCCTACAAAGCCGTTGTTTTCGGTGCGATGGGAGCGATCGCCGTCGGAATCGTTCTCACTATTTTGGGGCAAGTTTTCAGGAACGAGACCCTGACCTTCGCTTCGCTGGCCGTCATCGGTGTGGGGTTGGTGCTTCACAGCGCAGGCGTTGTCATCCGCGGCCACAAGGTACAGAAAAGCCTCCGGAAGTAGCCACCCGCCTAGCTGGGGCGTAGTTTCGGCTGGCGGCAGACCTGCTGACTGCATCCGATCCGTTTGCGGGGAACCGGCCGGACAGGACGCGGAACTGACTGCCTTCTGGGGGTTTCTACGCGGGAGTTGTGTGCCGCCGTCGGGCCCGCCAGCGTCTCCACAGCCAGGACTGGCCGCGCTCCGCGGCGCCCATGATCCGCACGGCAATGGCCCAGTATGCGATGCCTGCGGCCACGGACAGCACCACTGCCAGTACTGGTTGGCTGTCTTTGAAGTCCGGGAAGACCACCCAGTGGGTGACGTAGATATACAGCGACGCGCTGGCGACGACTCCGACGGCGCGGTGAAGGACCCTGGGTAACGGGATGGCCGGAATCCAGGCAATCAGCAGGATGCCCGCCAGGATGGTGGCTTCGCGCCGGGGGTCATCGAAGTAGCCCGGCAGGGTCAGCGCCGCCAGGATGGAGAGTGCCAGGCGCTGCGGCCAGGTCCGGGCCCGGGCAAGGGCCCAGCCGAGGGCGAAGAGCCACAGCACGGGGCGCGTGTGCAGGATGTCGACTGGCAGCAGGTTGTAGCGGAACAGCAGACCGATGCCCACGAGTGCCAGGGGGAACGCCAGCGGGAAGCGGCTCTCCGCGCGGTGTGCCCACGGGATGGACAGCAGTGCGATCATGCCCACCAGGACGTAGACCAGCACCTCGATGAACCAGAAGTGCCAGGCGTCCGTCCAGCCCGCGGGCCCGATCATAGTGTTCAGCAGGAACAGGTTGGCGGTGGTGTAGTGGAACTTGTCGCCGGCCAGCAGCATCACCGCGCCGATGAACGCCACCGTAGGCAGAATCACCCTGGCCAGGCTGCGGAGTTGGCGCCGCAACCGGGGAAGCCGCTCGCCGCCCAGTTGGAAGCGTGCGAAGTTGTATCCGGCCACGGCCATCAGGATGTGGGCCGTGCCGGGCCAGCGGATCAGGTCGATGTGGGTGCTGATAATGGTCAGGATCGCGACGGCCCGCAGCACGATGCTGGTCTCCAGCGGCGCGATGATCCGCCGGAGCCTGCGCCTGGGCTGGTTTGTCCCGCGCGGCGTAAGGTCTTTGACGGGCGTCACGTGCCAATTTGCCGGCAGATGGCCCAAAGCCCGCTCCAGCCGGACCGACGCCGCCACGTAGGACAGCGAGTCGCCGCCCAGCGAGACGAACGTATCGTCCTCGCCGATGTCCTCACGCTCCAGGGCGTCAGCGAAAATCCGCTTCACGTCCGCGGGCGACCCGCCCGCGGGGTCCGTGCCATCGTCGTCAGGTCCGCTTCCAAGAACGACGGCTGTGCCGGAAGCACCGGTGCCGCCCGCCCCGGTGCTTGACCACGGAACGGCGGCGGCAGGCGACTTCGCGTTACTAGGAGAGACAGCGGCGAGGGCAAGGACGGCGGGGTAGTCGGTCTTGCCGGTCGCCAGGCGGGGCAGCTCGGGAACGGCGTGAACGGTGACGGCGGCGCGCGGCAGGCCGAGCTCCTGGGCGAGCGTTTTGGCGAGCATCCGCTCGTCGTGGGTTCCTTCGGCGGCGGCCACCAACTGGGCGTCCGTCCCTGCGCAGGCTGCCTTGAGGCCGAGGCCGGCGAGGATTTTTTCCACTTGGCCGAGGTCGATCCGCAGGCCCGCGATTTTTACGAAGCGGCTGCGCCGTCCCACCACCTCGAAGAGCCCGTTGGTGTGCTGCCGGGCGAGGTCTCCGGTGCGGAGTTCCTGCACCGTGCGGCCCAGGGCGAGGTCTGCGGACTCCTTTGCGTAGCCGAGCATTACGTTGGGCCCGCTGTAGACAAGCTCACCGTGCCCTTGTCCAAGGTCAACCGGGTCTCCAGGGTTATCCAGGCCGGGGACAGGGTCGATCCGGAATTCTCCTCCGGGAACCGGGACGCCGATGGTTCCGGCGTTCGCCTCGGCCAGGTGCGGTGGCAGGTAAGCCATCCGGGCCGTGGCCTCGGTTTGCCCGTACATGACGAACAGGTCCCAGCCCTTGCGGCGGCCCAACCGTGCGTAGCGGGTCACCTTCTCCGGTGCCAGGCGTCCTCCGGCCTGGGTGATGTAGCGAAGGGTGGGCAGGTCCCGGTCGGCGAAACCGGCACGGTCCAGCAGTTCGAACGTGTAGGGCACGGCCGCAAAGGACGTGGCGCCGCGGTTCTGGAACAGCTGCCAGAAGCATTCATCCACCACGGACAGGCCGGTCAGTACCAACCCGGCACCGCGGAGCAGGTGGCTGTTGATGACCGAGAGCCCGTAGCAGTAGTACATGGGCAGAGTGGTCATGGCCCGGTCCTCGGCGGTGATGCACAGGTACTCGGCGATGGATTCGGCGTTGGACTGCAGGTTGCTGTGCGAAAGCCGCACGAGTTTGGGGGACCCTGTGGAGCCGGACGTGCTCAGGAGCAGTGCCAGGTCCGGGTGCAGTTCGTGGATGGTCCCGGTGCGGACCTCATCGAGCTCCAGCGCATTCGCCCCCGGCCCGCCAGCAGCGGGGCGGATGACGAGGTCGGGATCGTAGGCGGTCACGAGGGAGGCGAGGGCGGCGGGGTTGCCGGCGGGGGCCAGCAGCAGCGGATGGCCGCTGGAGAGCGCGGCGAGGTAGGCCACGAGGGCGTCGATGCTGTTGTCGGCGGCGAGCACGATCAGCCGTCGGGAACTGCCCAGACGGTGCGCGAAATCCTGCACGCGCCCGGCCAGTTCACTGTAGGTGACGGCCCGGGCGCCGTTAAGGATGGCGGGCCGGTCGCCATGGCGGGCAAGCCCCGCGGCAAAGGCAACCCCCGCGATTTCAAGGGGAAGAGTCACCGCGCCACCATAGAGGGTAGGCTTGCCTAACTTCAACTGGAAGAATTAGGAAACGCTTTCGTGACGTTAAAGCGTTGGGGTCATCCGGGCTGGCAGGGTATGAAACGAGTATTCGACCAACTGTTGTGGCCGATGACCGTTTCGCCGAAACCGTCAATGGTCCCGGACCGCGGGCATCCGCCCGCGCGGCACAGCGTATCCGACGGGGCCTTCCCTGTGGTGCGAACGGGAAGCGTCGGATTGGGCAGCAACCTGATGCTGCTCGGCGGCGCCGGAAAGGAGACACTGTCCGGCAGGCCACCAGGCAGAATCGATTGTCCTGAAGGTGTTCCCCCGGAGCAATCACCGCCCGTTGGCCCGCGGCGCCGACCGTTCGTGCGTCTCGGGTGCCGCGACTACGATGAGGGCATGAATCGTCGTCTTGCAGCTCTCATCGGGGCCCCGTTCATTCTGCTTGTGGCTGGCTGTGGCCAGGTGCAGGACGCCGCGAAAGGCATCGCCAGCGACGCCGCATCTCAGGCAGCCACGGCCGCCGCCGACGCGGTACGCGGCCAGATCTGCTCGCCTCTGCAGGACGGGCAGCTCAGCGCACAGGACCAGCAGGTCCTCTCAGGCCTGCTCCCGGCAGCGAAGGCCGCAGGCGTCCCGGCCGAGTTCGTTACCCCTCTGGAGCAGATCGCGAAGGCCGGGGACCAGGTGCCAGGCGCCTCGGTCACGGCATTGCTCCAAGCGTGCGGCATCACCCCAACGCCGACGCCCACCAGCAAGTAGCGCCACGCAGTGAACCGTTAGGACGTAACATCGCTGACCCGTCGCGTCCGAAAAGTCCTCGTACGCTTCTGTGCACCCAGCGAACTACAAGCTTAGTGTGAGCATAATTCGATCGGAGCTTCGGTCAACCGCTATTTGACCGGGGCTCCGCCAGTTTAAGGCCCGAGCTGTGCACTTGTTGCAGACATCCCTTTAGCGGAGGGTCCCGTCCTGTTGGGTTCGCGGACAGCGGGTGCGGCCGGCGGAGTGTATGGACCAGCCAGACAGCTCGACATTTATGCCGATAAACGCCAGTGGGCGACGGGCGGGTTTTGCTTCAGCGCCACCTGTGTCCTGCAAATGGGCGCCAGACACCTCGACCCCTACCCGTCCGTGCTGGCGTTTGCCAGCAGCAGGAACCTGCCTCCGCCAAGGAACGGCAGAAGACCATCGACGCCTCCTTTGCCGGGGACACGGCTGCCTTGGGGGCGCGGATCACCTTATGGGTCATGAAGCATGACAGCTTCGCGGGGAAGGCCGTCTATATCGGCAGGAGCCAGGGTCCCGAGTTCCTTGGCTACAGGGAGTCCGTTGTCAACGGCAGTGCGGGGCGGGATTCACGGCCGAGAGCCGGCAGATGGCCAACACGGGGCACTCATGGGAGAAGCATCCACAGCTGCTCGAAGGCCTACTTTCTCGCACAGCGCTGGGATTCCGCGCGTAAACGGCGGATATTCCCAGGGCATAAAAAGACACGCGGACCGGGCCTGCGGTACACCAACGTACGGGATGGTGTCAGGCGGCTGAAGCTCCATCCGGGGGCGGTTCCGCTTCAGCGCCCGGCTGCTCGGCAACGGTGTCCATGGTTCCACCGGGCGCTTCCCCGCTGTCCTGTCCTGAGGCGGAGAACTGCGCCTGGTAGCGCACCCGGCGAATCCGCCGCGTCATGGACACCATGAGCATCACAACAGCTATGACCATAAACGCTGTCATCACGAATCCGAGTAATCCCGGCGTCACCTGGTCCGCAGTCAAACCAGGCCTCAACCCGTCAGTCCCAGGACCGGGAGCAGGCGCCGTGCTCAGGGCTTGAAGGCCCGACGCAACAAAAATGTTCTGCACTGACTCATCCTTTTAAAATCTTTCCGAACGTGCTTCTGGACAGTGTGACCACGAATGACAAACCGCGGGTGAAGCACCGCCCCCTACAGCCATGAAAGCCACGACGTGAAATGTCTGGGTGTCATGCCTGGCCAGACGACCAACGACACTGATCAGGATCTCGACGGGATCATTCCCATGGCATCAAACACGCACTTTATTCGAACGCCGGTGCAGTGGCCCAAAACCATTCAACACCACCACAGCATAGGCGGGGCCGGACTCAGAAGTTGAAGACCCTAACAGAGGTAGTCCTGACGAGTGTCAGCCGTCACGGGCTCCGTTCCGGCCGCGGGGGTGCGGGTGTTGTGGTCTCAGACGTGGCCCGCGCCCCGAGCGTGGAGGGACGCTATTTGGTTTTGGGTTCGCGGTAGGCCAGGAGGCGCAGGGCGTTGGCGACGACGAGCAGGGTTGATCCTTCGTGGATCAGGACGGCCAGGCCGATGCCGATGGTCCCGGTGATGGTGGCCGGGATGAGGATCGCGACGATGCCGAGGCTGGCCCAGAGGTTCTGGCGGATGATTCGGCTGGATTGGCGACTGAGGTTCACGGCGAAGGGGAGCCGTTCGAGGTCATCTCCCATGAGCGCGACGTCGGCGGTTTCCATGGCGACGTCGGAGCCGGCGGCGCCCATGGCAATCCCGACGGTGGCGTTGGCCATGGCCGGTGCGTCGTTGACGCCGTCGCCGACCATCGCGACCTTGTGTTCCCTGGTGCGCAGCTCGATGACGGCTTTGACCTTGTCTTCGGGCAGCAGGTCGCCGCGGGCCTCGTCGAGTCCGAGCTTCCCGGCCACTGCGTCGGCGACGGTCTGGTTGTCGCCGGAGAGCATGATCATGTGCCGGATGCCCGCCTGGCGCAGCCCGGTGATCACCGGCGCGGCGGAGTCCCTGGGTGTGTCCATCAGGCCCAGGACGCCCAGGTACCGGGACCCGCGGCGGACGATCATGGTGGTCCGGCCCGCGGCTTCCAGCCGGGCGGTGGAGTCGGTGATGTCCTTGGTCAGTGTCGTCCCGTCGATTTCGGCGAAGAGCTGCTGCTTGCCGATGTGGATTTGTTCACCGTCGATCAGGGCGCTGACCCCGCGCCCGGTGATGCTGGTAACCGCGCCGGCCGTGAGCGGGGGTGTGCCGTCCAGCCGGGCGCGGGCCGCTGCCACGATGGCTGAGGCCAGCGGGTGGTCGCTTTGGGACTCGACGGCGAGGGCGACGTTAAGCAGTTCGGTTTCATTCACGCCCTGGGCGGGTTCGACGTCGGTCATTTCGGGTTTGCCCTCCGTGAGGGTGCCGGTTTTGTCGAAGGCGATCGCGCGCAGCGTGCCCAGGTTCTCCAACGGTCCGCCGCCTTTGATGAGCAGGCCGCCGCGGGCGGCGCGGGCCAGCCCGGACAGGACAGCGCTCGGGGTGGAGATCGCCAGGGCGCACGGGCTGGCGGCGACCAGGACGGCCAGGGCCCGGTAGAGCGTGGCGGAGAACGGTTCGTCAACGACGAGGCCGGCGAAGAGGAGCACAACGACGAGGATCAGCACGGCGGGGACGAACACACGCTGGAAGCGGTCCGTGAACCGCTGGGTGGGGGAGGTCTGGGCCTGGGCTTCGCTGACCATCCGCACCACCCGGGCGAGTGTGGAGTCCTTGGACAGCCGGGTCACCTCGATCTCCAGTACCCCGGGCCCGTTGACCGTGCCGGCGTAGATCCGGCTTCCGGCGGGGATGTCCGCCTCCTTCCGGGAGGCCTGCGCCCCGATCGGGGTCTTGTCCACGGGGATGCTTTCCCCGGTCACGGCTGATTGGTCCACGCTGCTCTGGCCAACGGTGACGTAACCGTCCGAGGGGATGCGGGTGTTGGGTTTGATGATGACCGTGTCGCCGATCCGCAGTTCCCCGACCGGGATCTCCTGTTCGGCGCCGCCGCGCTTAACGGTCGCGGTGTCCGGGGCGAGTTCGGCCAGGGCCTGGATGGCGCGCCGGGCCCGTCCCATGGCGTAGCTTTCCAGGGCGTGGCCGATGCTGAACAGCGCCAGCAGCAGGGCGCCCTCCGCGAGATCCCCCAGCACCGCTGCGCCCGCGGCCGCGACCAGCATCAGGAAATCGATCTCAAACCGCTTGGCCATCACCGTCTGGATGGCTTCCTTCAGGGTGTAGTAGCCGCCGAAGAAATACGCGGCGACGTACAGCGCCGTCGACACCCCATCCGGCACCGCAGGGCTCAGCCCGAGCAGGAACCCCGTCGCCAGCGCCAGGGCGCACAGGACCGCGAAGATCAGCTCGCTTCTCTCACCGAAAATCCCGCCGTGCTTGTGATCATGCTCGTCATGCTTTTCATGCTTGTGGTCGTGCGCTTCAGCCTCGGGTGCGGCGGCTTCGGGTGCGCCGGCCTGCCCGGCGCCTGCACCGGGGGCTTCGGCGGGACCGGGCCGGCCTGCGCGCGGCGGCGTCCCGAAGCGCGTGAGAAGGTCAGTGATCGCCTTCTCCGAGGTCCGGTCCGTGAGGTATTCGACCGCGACGGAGCCGGTGGCGGAGACATGGGCCTCCGCCACACCGTCCAGGCTGCGCAGCCGCTGTTCGAGCAGCTGCGCCCGGGCGGGCCTGGAGATGCCGGCCACGTCGAGGCTGAGGTGGCCGAAGTCGGTGTCCACCCGTGCCCCCAGGGACAGGGCCAGTTCGCGGATCCGGCGCAGGCTGATGACATCAGGTTCGAAATGCACACACAGCTGCGCCGCGTCGGTGCCGTCCGGGCGTTTGACGTGGGCGTTGATGACGCCTTCCCGGGCCTGCAGGCCGTCGGTCAGGGTCCGGACGCAGGCGTCCTGTTCATCCAGCGCCTCCGGCAGCACGGTCTTCAGGTCAAGCTGGGTGTCGGTTGCCATGCGTGCTCAATTCACAATGTCAGGGCGGTCAGGGGTAAAGGGGTGCTGGTGGAAGGTGTCGGGGGTCAGCCGAACAGATCCCCGAGGAACCCGCCACGCTTGCGGCGGTCGTGCCGGTCCCCGTGCCCGGAACCGTGGTGTCCGTCCCTGCGCTCCGGATACGGAGACTGGCCATACGGGGGCTGGCCATACGGGGGCTGGCCGTACGGGGCCTGCGGGGACGCAGGCTGGACATACGGGGCCTGCGGGCTTCCGGGTGCGGGGTTCCGGGCCGCGTAAAACGACGCTTCGGCGTCCATCAGGGACTCCAGCTCGCCCCGGTCCAGGAAAATACCCCGGCACCCCGTGCATTGATCGATGATGACGCCGTTACGCTCGTAAGGACGCATCTCCGCTGCACATTTGGGGCAGGTGAGCGGGGCAGGTGATGTGTTCACGATGACTCCTGATGGGTTGCTTCGGTGGTGGGTGGTTCAGTGCTGGGTGGTTCAGTGGGCGCAGGGGCTGCGGTGACCACCGGAGAGTGGCCCGCGTGGGTGATCGCCAAGTCCAACAGCATCCGGACATGGCTGTCTCCCAGCCGGTAAAACACGACGCGGCCCGCCCGGCGGGTCTCCACTACACGGTGCGCGCGCATCAGCCGGAGAGCCTGACTCACCGAGGACTCACTCAGCCCGGCCACCAAGGCAAGATCCTGCACACACACCTCCCCGGCTTCGAGCAGGGTGGCAAGGATCCGGACCCGGCCCGGGTCACCCATCAACCGGAACACAGCGGCGACCCGCTCGACATCCTCCGCCGAGGGCAGCGCCCCCTGGAGGGCATCAACACGTGCCCGGTCACCGTGGTGGTCCTGATGCCAGGGCGGGCCAACAGGGGCGGGGATGGGCTGAAGTCGTCGGCTCATATGAACACATTATCATTTGATCAGATAAAGGCAAGTTGATTGTTACCGGTTTCTTCCGATGTGGCCGGGCCCCTCCTCCGTCGGCTGGCCTGCACCGATGTGAGTGCCCTCTTCTACAGGGCACCGAGGACGTAGATGACGAGGAATCCGAGGAAGAACATGGCGCCCAGGAGCACGGTCTCTTCATGCTCGTGCGCCTCGACCAGCAGTTCTTCCACCGTCAGATACAACAGGGCTGCCGCACCAAAAGCCAGAACCGCAGCCAGGGCCGGTCCGCTGGCCCCGCCCAGGAGGATCGCGCCGCCGATCGCGCCGACGGCGGTAAGGAGCCCGAGTCCGCTGCTCGTAGCGGCAGCGCGGGCGCTGGACAGCCCCCTGCCCTTAAGCCCGACTGTCAGGGACAGGGCCAGAAACAGGATTTCGATGGTGAGGGCGATGGTCAGGATCAGTGCCTGCCTGGGACCGAGAACGGTTCCCAACCCAACGAGCAGTCCGTCCAGAAGAAGATCGATTCCGACGGCGGCGAGCAGACCCGCCGGCAGTGACCCCGCCACTGGGGACTGCCTGTCTATTTTCCGGCCAAGCGCGCCCAATGCAAGCATGACAGCCGTGCCTGCTGCGAAGCCGGCAGCAGCGAATCCAAGATTTCCTTCCGCGCGGAGATCCGGCAGCACCTCGCCGGCCAGCGCAGCCAGCACCACACCGGCGGCGAAATGCTGGATTGCACTGGTCAGCTTCGGACCCGGGGGCCTGAACGCCGCGATGACCGATCCCAGAATGGCCGCTGCCACCGGAAAAGCAACCAGCAGTGAGGCCTGGGCTGCGAGATTCACACTGCCATCTCTTTCATAGAACCCCTGCCAGACGAAGCGAGCCGTCGATTCACCCGATCCGGCGAAACGTGCGGGACTGCATGCTCCCATCACGCTACACAGGGACCCCCCGAGAAAGAAGGATCGGCGCCATCCGCAGTAAACAATGCCCCGCCCCATCCCTACAGGAACATCTGCCGCGATTCCGACGTCGAGTTTCCCACCACGGGCGGCACGGACCGATCTAGCAAACGGGTTCAACGAAGGGACTCTCCAACGCGGCAAGCCAGCGCTCCCTCAAACCGCGGCGGTTCGTGCAGCCGCCGGTAATGAAATGATCGGCACAAACCCGCTACGGCTCCATGCCCGATGTTGGCCTAGCGTCGGATACTTCAATTTTCCTTATCCCCCCTCGTACATTTCTCTGCGCAACGGGGGTGGGCTGCAGGAACCTTCAGCGATTGTCGCGGCAACGGTTGTTGCACCCTCATTCGATGTGGCTGATGACTTTCATCGGTTCACGCTAACGTCGGGAGTGCCGGGTCCTCCGAGTAGATGGGCAAGCGGGCACTGATGCGCTGGCCGCGACACACGAGGATCCCACTACCTCTCAAGGCGTCCCTGGGCCATACTTGCGAGGTATTCGTTGTATGTGTCGAGCTCTGCATCCTCGACGCGTTGTCGTTGCTTTGAGGTGCGCATCTCCCGGGTGCGCCAGCGGGAAAGGCAGACGATGAGTACCACGAATAGCGGCAGTTCTGCATAGGTCCATACCAGGGTCCCGGCGATCGCCTGATCGAGGATCGGATCATGGTCGCCGGTGGGGTTGGCGTATGCACTGAAAAGCGGTGTCCCGGTTCGGAGCAGGACCAGGCCGAAGACGGCATGGATTTGGAGCTCGACGACGATGTCGACGAACCGCACAGCGAAGGATGGGACACGTGGCAAGGGGTCGGACGACCATAGCGGTATCGCCGAGATGACGCCGAGGACGAGGAAGATGAACAACAGGGCGTCATGGCCGGAGGGGATGCGCATGATGATGCTGATGACGTCTGTGAGATAGAGAGCCGGGTACAGCAGGATCGCGGCGACGATGGCGACCACGGGGTGTAGTGCGGCGCGGCAGAATCGTGATCGGAGTCCCGCGTGCGCGGCGCGGAGCACGAGTCGTCCGAGGCCGGTGTGCGGTGTACTGCGCAGGAGAAGACGCCCCGGCGAGCCAACGATGAGAAGCGGCGGGACGACGGTCAACAGGGTGATCTGTTGGAACACCAGGCCCGAGACGAACCCCTCGGCCAGGCGGTTCACGCCGAACGTCGTGACGGCAAAGATCAGGACGCATCCGGTCAAGAACGATGCCGTACGGGCGATTGCCCAGCGACGGCGATGCCGCCACATCCAGATCGCCCCCCTCAGGTATAGCGCCGCGAGCAGCAGGGCGGCGACGGCGATTGGCGAGCCCGCGAGGGGTTCGAACACGACCCACTGGTCAATCGGCGGCATGGCAGGTTCCCTTCACCGATGCGATGATACATCGTTATTCGGCCGCCGCTGTGCCGGGGAAGTACACGTTGACGCCGGTGAAGTTGAACACTAGCGGCGAATCCGATGATGCACAGCCAGGCCGAGCGGTTGCCGCGCCCGCCACGTGCGGCCCGGGCGAGGATTTAAGCCGGCCTAGTTCCGAAGGCGCTTCGCTCCGCCGTGGGGAAGGAAAATATGCGTCGCCGGTGCCTGAGCCGGTGACATCTGGTGCTGCTCCGTGGTGCGGGACAGACTAGTGAGTGTGTTTCGGTCGTCCCCGACAGCTCTATGGTGCCGGTGAGCCTGTGGCCTAGTTTGGTGGTGGAGGGCACAGCATTATGGTCTGGTGGTGGCCGTCCCGGACGGCCGCCGGAGCCGTTACGAACTGGCCGATGCGAGGCTTGCTCACGCCATTTCAAACCTGGTCGGAGCGGTCCTGGCCGTCGACCCGGCCTGCTGTGTTCCCGATGGCGAATGCTTGACATGACAGCCCTTCAGGTTCCTGCCTGCCGGGTCCCGGCAGCCGGGCCCAAGGGATGCTGTGCGCGCTGCGGATCCGCGCCTGGTTCGCAGGCCGTGGCCCGCACCCAGCGACGCAGGAACGACTAACCCGGCAACTGCCATCCGGCTTCGATTGCCCCCACCCCCACGACACGATGGAGACACCACGATGAGCGATGCCTGCTGCAGCCACGACGGCCCCGAACCTGGCGGGGAAACCCAGGACAGCGACGAAGAGAAACCCGGGTTCTGGCGGAGCAGGGAGATCCGCGCAGCCTTGGTCGCCGGCGTGCTGCTGCTGGCCGCCTGGATCACGTCGATGTCCGACGCCGGGGACTGGGTGACCCTGCCTCTGGAGACAGCGGCGTTGCTGGTCGCCGGCTGGACGTTCGTCCCGTCTGCCCTGCGCCGGCTGGTCAAGGGAAAGATCGGCGTCGGAACGCTGATGACCATCGCCGCCCTCGGCGCGGTCGCCCTCGGCCAGGTCATGGAAGCGGCCACGCTCGCGTTCCTGTACGCCATTTCCGAGGGGTTGGAAGAGTATTCGCTGGCCAGGACCCGGCACGGGCTGCGTGCGCTGCTGGACCTCGTCCCGAAGGAAGCCACCGTCATCCGCGGTGGCCGGGAAATGACGGTGGACCCCAGGTCCCTGGTCATCGGCGACCGGCTCATCCTGCGCCCGGGCGAACGCCTGGCCACCGACGGAACGGTCCTGACGGGCCGGACGGCGCTGGACACGTCGGCCCTGACGGGAGAGTCGGTCCCCGTCGAAGCGGGCCCGGGTTCCGCGGTATTTGCCGGATCGATCAACGGCACCGGACCGCTGGAAGTCGAGGTCACGAGCACGGCGGAGAACAACTCGCTGGCAAGGATCGTGCACATCGTCGAAGCCGAGCAGTCACGCAAGGGCACCAGCCAGCGCCTGGCCGACAGCATCGCCCGCTGGCTGGTGCCCGGCATCCTCATCGTGGCTGCCCTGATCGCCGGCTATGGCCTGATCGTCGGGGAACCGGCGCTGTGGATTGAGCGGGCCCTGGTGGTCCTGGTGGCCGCGTCCCCGTGCGCCCTTGCCATCTCCGTTCCCGTGACCGTCGTTGCATCCGTTGGGGCCGCCAGCCGGATCGGTGTCCTGATCAAGGGCGGCGCCGCGCTGGAGTCCCTGGGCCGGATCCGCACCATCGCCCTGGATAAGACCGGGACCCTGACCAGGAACCAGCCGGCCGTGGTCGAGGTCGTTGCCGTGGAAGGCTCCTCGAAGGACCACGTCCTGGCTGTGGCCGCCGGAATGGAAGCACGCTCCGAACACCCGTTGGCGAAAGCCATCCTGGCCGCCACCACCACGCCGCCGGCAGCGGCGTTCGTGGAGACGGTCCCGGGCGCCGGAATCCAGGGTCTCGTCGCAGGCACGCCCGCCCGGCTGGGGCGTCCGGGCTGGATCGGCGCCGGTGTCCTGACAGCGGATATCACCAGGATGCAGAAGTCCGGGGCAACTGCGGTCCTAGTCGAGGAATCCGGGGCCTTGATCGGAGCGATCGCGGTCCGCGATGAACTCCGTCCCGAAGCCGCCGGTGTCATCGCGGAACTGGCCAGGAACGGCTACGAAACCGTCATGCTCACCGGGGACAATACGCTCACGGCCGCGGCCCTGGGCGAGGAAGCGGGCATCACGCGGGTCCATGCCGACCTTCGCCCCGAGGACAAGGCCGGGATCATCCGTTCCCTGCAGACCCGGCACCCGGCCGCCATGGTGGGTGACGGCGTGAACGACGCCCCGGCCCTGGCCACTGCCGACGTTGGAATAGCGATGGGAGCGATGGGCACGGACGTCGCCATCGAGACGGCCGACATCGCCCTGATGGGTGAGGACCTGAACCATCTGCCCCAGCTGATGCTGCACGCCCGCCGGACACGGTCCATCATGCTGCAGAACATCGGCATGTCCCTGGCGCTGATCGCCGTGCTGATCCCGCTGGCACTGTTCGGGATCCTCGGCCTGGCCGCCGTCGTTCTCATCCATGAGCTATTTGAAATTTTCGTGATCGGCAACGGCGTGCGCGCCGGGCGCATCAAGTCACTGCGGACCGGGAACCCCCAGCCGACATCAGTTCACGCCACACCAGTCTCGGCGTGAGCACCGCAACCGTTCGGCGCCCGCGCACGGGGCGGGCTGTCCTGGGCCTCGGCGCCGTTGCCCTGGCAGCCGTGGACCTGCTGGTCAAGACCCTTATCCTGGGGACGATGGCTGATGGCAGGATCCTGGACTTCGGTCTGATCAATCTGCGGCTGGCCTACAACACCGGCGTCGCGTTCAGCCTCGGCGCGTCCCTGTCCCCGTGGCTTGTGGCCGCTGCGACGGCGGTGATCGTGACGGCTTTGGCTGTGTTCCTGTACCGTGCGGCTCCCCGGTTCGGCCGGATCTCCCGGGCCGGAGCGGGTTTCCTGCTCGGCGGCGCCCTGGGGAACCTGGTGGACCGGATGGACGGGGCAGGGGTGGTTGATTACCTGCACACTGGATGGTTCCCGACCTTCAACTTCGCCGATGTTTTTGTCGTGGGCGGGGTCGGGCTGCTGGTTCTGGGATCGATGCGCGCCTCTTCCCTGGCACAGGAAGGCGCCTGACCGGTGGGCATTGGTGAATATTTTGCCTCGATGGTGACCTCCGGGGCGCTGGTCCTGGCGTTGCCGCTGGCGGCCGTGGCGGGGCTGGTGTCCTTCCTGTCTCCGTGCATTCTGCCGCTGGTACCCGGTTATCTGGGCTTCGTCTCAGGGCTCACGGACCCGGCCCAACCGCGCAACCGGCGGCGCGTCCTGTCAGGGGTGGCCCTGTTCATCCTCGGTTTCGGCGCCGTGTTCACCCTGTATGGGGCGGCCTTCGGAGCCATCGGTTCGTGGCTGATCCGTTGGCAGGATCCCCTGATGCGGGTGTTGGGCATCGTGGTGATCCTGATGGGGCTGGTCCTGCTCGGACGGTTCTCCTGGCTCCAGCAAACCCGGAAATTCCAGGTTCCCGGGCAGGGCGGCCTCGGCGGCGCCCCGCTCCTGGGCGTCGTCTTCGGCCTGGGCTGGACGCCCTGCATGGGCCCGACCCTCAGCGCCGTGCTCAGCCTGAGCGTCACCGCGGGCAGCGCTTGGCGCGGGGCGCTGCTGGCCTTTGTCTACTGCCTGGGCCTGGGCATCCCCTTCGTCCTCGTGGCCCTGGGCCTGAACTGGGTTTCCAAGGTCCTGGCGGTGGTGCGAAGGCACATCCGTGCCGTGAACATCGGCGGCGCGGTCATGCTCATCGTCCTGGGCGTCCTGATGGTTTCCGGGCTGTGGGTGCAGTGGATCTACCAGTTGCAGAACCTGGCCGGGACGTTCCTGATGCCCGTCTGACGCACCGCACCCCGGCAGACAATATGACGAGCAAAGGCCAAAGAAAATGAACAAACAATCCCAACCAGCCCGGCGTCCCGGACGCCGCACGATCCTGGGCCTGGGCGCTGCAGTGTTTGCCCTCGCCGGGTGTGCAAGCCAGGACGATCTGGCCGCGCAGGCCAACGCCGGGGACAACAAGAACTACATCGCCGGCGACGGGTCCGTGAACGAATACCCGCCCGGGTCACGTGGCTCCCGGGTGTCCCTGGAGGGCCAGCTCTTCAACGGGGAGAAAGTCTCCTCCCGGGACTGGGCGGGCAAGGTCGTGGTGCTGAATTTCTGGTACGCGGCCTGCGCACCCTGCCGGGCGGAGGCGCCTGACCTGGCCGCCCTGCACACCGAGTTCAGAGACAAGGGCGTGCTGTTCTACGGTGTCAACGTCCGCGACGACGCCGCAACGGCTGAAGCTTTCGAGCGGACCTTCAAGGTTCAATACCACAGCTTTGATGACAGTGACGGCGGGATACTGCTCGCCATGACCGAGTACGTCCCGCCCCGCGCGGTCCCAACCACTCTGGTGCTGGACACCGAAGGCCGCGTCAGTGCCCGGATCCTCGGGATCTCCCAAAAGGGAACCCTGAAAGCCCTGATCACTTCTGCTTCGGCCGGATCTTGAACACGAAGCCCCCAGTGAAACGAGCTAAAGGACTCCCGCTCCCATGACCAGCGCCTCAAAATCCCCCGGGACAATGAAACCTGCCGACGGTAGCGCCGCCTCAGCCGCCGCGCAGCCGGATATTCCCCTCCTGACGCGCGACAAGCCCCTGGGCTGGCTCCTGGTCATCACCGGTGTCATCGGCTGGCTGGCCTCCGGCGCCCTGGTCCTGGAGAAACTCGAGGTCCTCAAAGACCCCGGCTACAAAACCGTGTGCGACGTCAACCCCTGGATTTCCTGCGGCCAGGTCATGCAGACCTGGCAGAGTTCGGTTTTCGGGTTCCCCAACATGTTCATCGGAATCGTGGCCTTCGCCGTCATCATCACCACGGGTATGGCGCTGCTCTCCGGTGCGACCTTCGCTCCCTGGTACTGGGCCGGGCTCCAGGCCGGCGTCACCCTTGGGTTTGCCTTCGTCGTGTGGCTGTGGTCGCAAGCCCTGTACTCGATCCACATCCTCTGCCCCTTCTGCATGATCGTCTGGGCGGCCATGATCCCTCTGTTCGTCTGGGTCACGGCCCGGAACATCACCCACCGAATCATCAAAGTGCCCGCACGGGCGTCGCGTATCATCGGCGAGTCCGGCTGGATCATCACCGCCCTGCTCTACTTGGCCGTTACCGCGAGCATCTTCTTCGCCTTCATACAGGTCTTCACCGGCACATCAGGCCTCTGACACGACAAACCCAGCGAAATAGCAGGAGTACTCCTCCAGGACGGCCGCCCCGACCGCTCCGCGCCGGTCCGGCCCAAGGCACGGAATGGGCACTGCTGAAGTTCTCTCCGGATGGGTGTAACGGATCAATCAGCTCCAAACCTGCATCCGTCCAGCTGTACTGCCCAGGGAGGAACGTCGGATCCACGGCCAGATCCAGCCACCTACTGGGGGCCCGGCAAGCCGGAACCCGAATGGACGACCAACTCGTCTGCGGTTGCGAGCGTCCGATAACGATCGTTACGGGTCGGGTCAGTCGGGAAGTGACTTGCCCTCTCTGACGGTCACCGGCTGTCGATTTCAGAAGGCGGCCGCACGGAATGTCAGCAGTCGTCTGCATTCTCTCGCTGACGCTCCGGAGTCTTGCAGGCCAGTCCGACGATGATGACGTCGGCTCGGACCAGCTTCCGTGTCGACTTGTGGTGTCTGTCTGCGGCGGCCGGTTCGTTGGCGGTCTGGGCTGCCGCGTTTGGTGCCCTTGGGGCGTGGCCTTTGGGTAGTGGACGTTCTCGGACACGGGGAGGGGATGTCAGTCGTGGGTGGGTTCTCCGGTGGTTCGGTGGTCGGCGTGGTTGATGGTCTCGCGGATGAGCCGGATCAGGTGCCCGTCGTGGAGGGAATAGATGACGTGCCGGCCGTCCTTGCGGGTGTCCACGAGGCCGCTGATCCGGAGTTTGGCCAGATGCTGGCTGACCACGGTCCGGGCAGCCCCGGACGCGTCGGTAAGTTCGGTGACAGTTTTCGGGCCGTTGGAGAGCTGCCAGAGCAGGTGCAGGCGGGTGGGTTCGGCGAGCATCCGCAGCGTCTGGGCAGCTGTTTCGAGCAGTTCCGGGCCCGGGGTGACCGGGTGGATCAGGGACGGCTCCTGGGGCATGGTGCTGAACGCGCTGCTAGGACGGCTGCTCAACGGTTTGCTCCTCCGTGGTGGGTTCCTGGGATGCCGCGGGGGCGTGCCTTGGCCAGGACAGGAATGCCGCTGCACTGCCTATCATCGCAATGATTGTCAGGGCAAGCGCGGCCCAGCCCAGTCCGGCGGCGGCTCCGAGCCAGCCGGCCAGCGGGTAGGTCAGGATGTAGCAGGCGTGGGAGAGGGAGAACTGTGCGGTGAAGACGTAGGGCCGGGTTTCCTCGGTGGAGGCATCGCGCAGCAGCCGGGAGGAGGGCGTGAGGATTGTGGAGTTTCCCGCGCCGAGCAGGAACCATAGCCCCAACAGCAGCCACCACCTGGACCCACCGGCCCCCAGCATGGTCAGGAGCGTGGCGCCGGCCAGCACGGCAGGGATCAGGGCGGCGCCGGTGAGCATCACGGCACGGTCGCCGAACCGGTCCAGGACCGGGGGCGCTGACAAGGCGACGATCATTGAACCCACGCCGAAGCAGGCCAGGGCCAGGGCCAGGTCCGTGTCGGGGCGGTGCAGGACGTCCCGGACGTAGACCACGGTGTTGACGAGTACCAGGGCCGTTGGGGCTGCGACCACGAGGTTCAAGGCCAGCAGGGAGCGCAGGCGCCGGTTGCGCCAGAAGATCCGCGCGCCCAGGGTGGTCCGGTGCCACAACGACGTCTGCGGCCCCGCCGGGCCGGAAAGCCGCGGCAGAACCGTGACGGCGACCATGAAGGCCGAGAACAGGAAACCCGCGACTGTGCCGATGAACAGGTTGTCGTAGCTGATCAGCGTCAGCAACAAAGCCGCAAGGGCCGGGCTGACCAGGGCTTCCATGTCATAGGCCAGCCGGGAGAGGGACAACGCGCGCGTGTAGTCCCGCTCGTCCTTCAAAATGGTCGGGATCAGCGACTGGAAGGCAGGGGTGAAGGTCGCGGAGGCCGACTGCAGCAGGAAGATCACCACATAAATCTGCCAGGTGTCGGTGATGAAGGGCAGGCACAGTGCCATCACCGCCCGGATCAGGTCCGCCCCGATCAGCACCGGCTTTTTCGGCAGCCGCGCCACCAGTGCGTTGATCACCGGGGCCAGACCCACGTAGGCCAGCATCTTGATCGTCAGGGCCGTTCCCAAAACCGCCCCGGCGTTCCGGCCGGCCAGGTCATAGGCCAGCAGGCCCAGGGCGACCGTGAGCAGGCCGGTGCCGATCAGGGCCACGATCTGTGCGACGAACAGCCGCCGGTAGGTCACATTCCGCAAAACCGCTAACATCAGCCAAAACCCCTTACGTGCATATGTGCGTGCATATGTACCCATAGTAGGGGAAAGGCGGGAACACCGCTCGCGGGGGCACCGATAAAGCATCGCTGCCTTTGCGGTTACGATCTAGAAGGGCGTGGTGGCCCTCTTCTGCTTACTAAGGGACAGATTCCCATGCAACCTTCAGTACTGTCCGGCTTCTTTATTCCATCGCCGACGGTCAGCGCCGCCCAAGTCGGGCCGCTGACGATACGTTTCTATGCCCTGTGCATCCTGGCAGGTATCGTCATAGGCGCCTGGCTGACAGCCCGCCGCTTCCGGGCTCGGGGCGGCACGACGGCGCAGGCCATGGACATCATCATGTGGGCGGTTCCATTCGGCATCGTCGGCGGCAGGCTTTATCACGTCATCACAGACAACCAGCTGTACTTCGGGCCCGGCAAAGACCCGTGGGGCGCACTCCGAATCTGGGAAGGTGGCCTCGGGATCTGGGGTGCCGTCGCCCTCGGTCTGGCCGGCGCCGCTATTGGGGCACGGCGCTCCGGCGTGCGCCTGGCAACATTCGCCGACGCCGCCGCACCCGGCCTGCTCCTGGCCCAGGCCCTGGGCCGCTGGGGCAACTGGTTCAACAACGAACTCTACGGCGAGCCGACAAACCTGCCCTGGAAACTCCAGATCCACAACATGGACCCGGCCACCGGCCAGGCCGTAGTCACCGCTGACGGAACACCGGAAATTCTGGGATACTTCCAGCCGACGTTCCTCTACGAGTCACTGTGGTGCCTGGCCGCCGCAGCGCTGCTGGTGTTCCTGGACCGCAGGTACAAGCTCGGGGCCGGCTCCGTATTCGCCCTCTACGTCGTCCTGTACACCGCCGGCCGTTTTATCTTCGAACTGATGCGCTCCGACTACGCCAACACCATTCTGGGTCTGCGCGTGAACACCTGGGTTTCGGCTCTGCTCTTTCTTGCCGCCCTCGCTGTCTTCCTGGTCCTCAGATCCCGTCCGCGGTCCGCATCAACGGCTCAAAGCGCCGGTTCCATTGATGGCTTCGATACTCGCGCCAACGGGCACGATCCTGGGAAGCACGACGAAACGGACGGCAAAGGGAATCGCGACCACGTGCCGTGAGAACCACATGGGCTACTGGTGGTGGCGCGTCCTGCCTTCACCTTGGCCTGCACACCACTGCCGCTGTGGGGTTCACGGCCGTCATGCTTATATCGATGCCTGCACTTCAGACGCTTCGAGGGCGGCACGACCGGGCAAGGAGCTTTTCACCGTCCGGCGCAGTTCCCCGCTGGGTGGATACGTGCCGGTACAGAATCTGGCGCGTGATGCCCAATTCAACGCAGACGTCGCCAACTTTTGTCTCCGGCTTGCCCATGAAGGCCAGAGCGAGCCGGAGTTTCGCGGGGGTCATCTTGTACGGGGGCCGTCCGCCGTGCCGGCCGCGGGCGCGGGCGGAGGTGAGGCCGGCGAGGGTGCGTTCGGAGAGGAGCTCGCGTTCAAATTACGCGAGGGCGGCAAAGATCCCGAAGACGAGCTTCCAGACGACCAGGGTGTCCCCAAGCCGGAGGGCCTTGAGGCAGGCGGCGAACTGGGGCCGATCACCCTTCTTCCCGGAGGACCTGTCCTCGTAATGGGAACCCCGCCGATGCGGGCGGCCAGGAGCGCGTCGCGCTGCAGGCCTTCCTGGCGGAGCTGCTGCAGGGATCTTCCGCACCGATGTCGCCTCTGACGAGCTCGCCTGGTACTGCCTGCAGGCCATGGGCGCAGCGCCCGGGTCAGCAGCCAGGACGCGGTCCTGCGGCTCGTCACAGTCACCGCCGGGCTGAGGCCGGAGCTGACGGGCGACCGGCGCTAAGTCGCCCGGCGGGTTGGGTCCGCGCAGGCTGCGATGGTGCGCCCGGAGGGTCTCAGGCCATCGAGTCGAGCAGGGCTGCGCAGGCGTTTTCGCAGCGGCGGCAGGCTTCCGCGCAGATCCTGCAGTGCTCGTGCATCCCGGCATGGCGTTCGCATTCCTCGGCACAGACGGCGCAGGCGGTCCGGCAGGCCTGAAGCGCGGCCCGGGTCAGCTCGGTGTTGGCCCCGGTCAGCCGGGTGAGGATGTTGCCGGTGGCGGCGCAGATGTCGGCGCAGTCCAGATTGGTGCGGATGCATACCGCGAGGTCCGCGACCATGTCTTCACCCAGACACGCATCGGCGCAGGCGGTACAGGTCTGGGCACACTCGAAGCAGGCGGCGATGCATTCTGCCAGCTTCTCCTTGTCCAGGCTGCCCGCACCCTTGGGGTGGGCGCCGATCATTGCACTGATGTGGTGGGTCATGATCCTGCTCCTGTCATCGGTGACGAGGCGGCCGGTCGTTAACCATCCCTCCGGCCCTACCCTAGACCGGGGGAGGCCACGTGTCTGCCCCTCCGTGGCCCCCGCCCGGCCCGATGTCAGGAGTTAGGATGCGTTGGCGGACCTGAAGGTGGCCCCGCCGTCGGTGGAGACGAGGACTCCCTCGGCAGTGGCTGCCCAGACCGAGAGGTTTCCGTCGGTGCCCGTGGCGGCGGCTATGGCCTGCACCTGGCCGTCGATCCGTCCTTTCCGTGCCCACGTCGCGCCGGCGTCGGCGGAATAGTGCACGGTGCCATCCGGTTCAACGCCCACCGCTTCGGTGGGGCGGGGAAACGTGGCGAACTGGATGACCGGGGCCTGCTTCTGCAGGGTCCAGGTGTTGCCGCCGTCGGTCGAGCGCTGCACTCCTTGCTGGGTGGTAGCCAGCACGGTGTCGCTGTCGGGGTGCCCGGCCAGGGCGGCCGGGGCGAAACCGGCGGCGACTGTTTTCCAGGTCTTCCCGTCGGGGCTGGTGCGCAGTTCCGCATCGTAAGCGACGATTCCGGATCTGGTCGTGGTGAGGGCGTGGAAGTCCGATTCGCCCTGCCGGGAGAGCGGTTCCCAGGTCTTGCCGCCGTCGCTGGATTTCATCAGCCCGAGAGGTTCGGGCAGGTCTGATCCCGGGCCGGGGTGGCCGGAGGCGTAGAAGCTGCCCTGGTCCTTGCCGGGGGTGAAGCCCATCAGGTCGTTGGTGGCGCCGATCTTCGTGGCCGGTTCCTTGGTGACGTCGAACAGGCCGTCGTGGGTGGCCATCAGCACCTGGCTGGTGTCGCCGCTGATGGTCAGGCCGTGGATGTGGGTGCCGGGCAGCCCGCTTGTTGCCGTCGGGGGTGCCTGGGTCGAGGGTGCGTTGGGCGGGGTGCAGGCGGCCAGGGCCAGGATAAGGGCACCGGCCGTCAGGGCTGCGGTGAATGAACGGTTGGGGATTGGGAAGGGCATGGAAACTCCAGATGTCGGGGAGGAGATGGGGCAGGCACCGCGGCCCCGGAGGGCCACGGTGCCCGGATGCTGATCAGCGGGAGTCAGAGACCTGCCAGCAGGTCCTTCATTTCCTGGATCTCGGCTTCCTGCGCTGCGACGATGTCCTTGCTGAGCTTGACCGCGTCAGCGTTCTTGCCGTCGGTGGTTTCGGTCTTGGCCATCATGACGGCGCCTTCATGGTGGGCGATCATCTGGGTCAGGAACAGCTTTGCTGCCTCGGTGCCCTGCGCGGCCTCGAGTTTTGCCATGTCCTCCTCGCCCATCATCCCGGACATGCTGTGCGCGGAAGGCATGTTGGTGGGCATCGCGGTGGGCTGTCCCCAGCTTTGAAGCCAGCCGGTCATCTTCTCGATTTCCGGCCCCTGCGCGTCCTTGATCCTGGTGGCCAGGTCCACCACGGGTGCGGGAATGCCTTCTTTTTTGAGCATGGTCTCGCTCATCGTCACGGCCTGGGTGTGGTGCGGGATCATCATCTGGGCGAACATGGTGTCCGCGTCATTGAACTCAGCCGAGGCGGCCGAGGTCGCCGACGCTGAACCCGAGGGCCTTGCCGAGCCGCCTTGGTTCATGCCGGGCATGCTGCTGGCCGCCGGGCTTCCGGCTTCTGTGCCGGCGGCGCAGCCGGCGAGGGCGATTGCTGCTGCGATCGCAGCAGCGGAAATGGTCAGGGTCTTTTTCATCATGAAAAATCAGGGTCCTCAAAAGTATCAGCGGCGCGTGGCGCCCTTGGGATTGCATGCAGTGCCAGCCCCCGAGCGGGGGCTGCCTGTTTTATGCGTGCCGATGTAGCTCGAAGCCGCGCCGGGAAGGACACGGCGCGTCGGGCCGGTTTACGTCCGGCTGATACAGAGATCACCGGGAGAGCGGCTGGCCGGTGAGTAGGAATAGCGGGTACCGGCCGCGGCCGCCGCACCGAAGTCCGGTAAGGCATAAGGGGCTGTTCCCGGCGCAGGGGCCGAAAGCGAGGTGTTTCCCGGGGACAGCACGCAGGCATTGCCGCCTGCGGACATCTCCGGGCAGGACCCGTCAGGGCCGCAGGACGAAGACGAGCCAGGTGCCGCTGCGCCAACTGCAGCGCCGTCCGCGGATTCTCCCGGTGCATTGGAGTGACCGGCCGGCATACTCCGCGATTCCAGCGATGGCCCGGCTGCTGCTATGGGCATGCTGTGCGTGGCGATGGTGTGCTGTGCCCCGGCCATGATGTGCATTCCGAACATTCCGGCGATGATGGCCAGGGCCGCCATCAGGAAGCCTGCGCGAAGGAAGAACGCGCTGAAGAGTCCACGAGATGGTGAGCTCACAACATTTTCCTCCCTTCCGTGCGGATTGTTCAGACCCTTAAGTCCACCGGCAGGGGTACTCCTGCCGGTTCAGAGCCTCTTGTTCAATGCCGGATACAGCGTAAATGAGATAGTCCCGTAGACCCCAACCAGACACTTGATTAGCTTCCTTCTGGTGTGAAGAGTTGGCGGAGTTCTTCGTTGACTTTGTCCGCGTTGAAGTGTGCGGGGTCGAAGGTTTCCTCTCCGCCGGACCGTTGCGCGGTTCCTTGGGCCCATTCGTGCAGCCCCTGGACGTGTTCGCGGTCTGATTCATCAACGGCATGAGGATCGGCCAGAGTGGCGATGAGGTCTTCGTAGCCGCCGATTCCGCCGGAGTCCTCCAGGGGGCAGCGCCGCTTACCGCGGATCACCCGGGCATGGACGTCGTCGCTGGTTTTCCTGATGGTTTCGATCCAGTCGATGCGGTGGAGCCAGCCGTCGCCGAAGTCGTATTCGTAGTACAGCGGGGTTGAGCCTTCGTTGAGGACTTTCCCTAGCCGAGCTGTTTCTTCGGGCAGGTACCAGCCCTCATCATCTTCTGCCCTGACATAGACCGGCGCCCAAGACCGGGCCTGTGTGCGTCCGCGGCCCGGAGTGTTCGGATTCCGTTCGGTAAAGGAATGCAGGTGGGAGTTTTCCCAGCCCATGATCACCTGCAGGACGTCGTGGAATTCGTCCAGGTAAAGGCTGGAATCGACTTCGAAAAGCCGCCAGATCTTCGGCTTACTACCGACGATGTGGACTCGCGCGCGCAAAAGCTTGCCTTTGGCTCTTGGTGTGGATCTCTCATTCGTGGCCATAGGGGTCCTTTCCATTACAAAGCAGCAGCTTGGGCCAAGCGGTTGTTACCGCGCGTACTCTCATCCGGTTCCGCAGATATCCGGCCCAGGTCCAGGTGGGTCGTCATGTCGAGGGTGAATCGTCCGTAGGGGTTGATATGGGTCCAGAACAACGGGGTGAGACCCCTGCGGTCTTCCGGTTCGAGGAGATCATTGAACTCCGGGACCTCGAGCACGGTTTGCAACAGCAGGGTGTTGACCAGGACCAGGGAGGATTGGAGCAGGTGCAGGGCGAGCATGGACACCTCGGTCGTTTCACGGTCCGGGCCCGTGAGATCACGATTTTTGCCGTAGAAGACGACGTCGTTGCCGCTGTTCCAGTTCTCCACCACCTGCAGTCCGGAATTGATTTCGCGTCGCAGGTCTTCGCTGGCGAGGTAGTCGGCGGCGAAGATCGTCCGCCCGGCCCTGCCCAGTTCCTCCAGGGCCTGGTAGGTGGGGTGTTTCGGCCCGCCCCTGGTGAAGCGGCGCAGAATTGTCTCTGACTCGGCCGTGCCGAGCTTGAGGGCCGTGGCGTATTTGACCATCTGGTCGTATTGCTGGGCGATGATCTCCCAATTGATCGGTCTGGACAGCACAGGGTTGATTTCCCCGTAGGCTTCTTCATTGCCGGCCCGGTAGAGGCGGATCGACCCGATGTTCTTCAACCTCGGCAACAGCTTGAACCCCAGAAGTTCGGTGAACGCGAACCCGACAATCGAGGCCCCGTGAGTATCGACGTAGTTCGCTTCGATCTCAGCATCGGTGTCATGGCGCAGGACTCCTTCGATCATCGCCGCAACCTCGGAGGAGGAGCAGTTCTTCAGCTGGGAATAGATGCAGGTCGATTTCTTCTCCACGTGCCAGTAGATCATCACTCCGGGACCGCCGTAGCGGTTGTGCCATTCGGTCATCAGGTTCGATTCCCAGGAGCCGAACTTCTTCGAATCCGACGCACAGGCATTCCCCTCACCCCACCAGTCAGGGTTCCTGGCCTCGAACGTTGCGTTGACGACCTTCACGATCGCCTGGCGCAGATTGTCCTTCGTAATGAATGTCCGGCGGACGTGGCGTAGCTCCCGTTCGTTCTCTCCATGGCCGCCGGCATCAGTGACGGCTTTGATGCCCATGTTCGTACCGAGTCCGAACAGGCAGAGCAACAAACGCCTGCGAAGGGTCTCACGGTCCAGGACCTCACGGGAGGCCACGGAAACGAATTCCTGGGTGAACCCGGTCAGGAAGTCCGCTTCCTTGAGGACTTCAAGCAAGTCCAGGGTGCCCCACCTTGCCAGGACCTCGTCCTTGAGTTTGCCCAGATTCGTTGGCTCTTCGAGCTTCGCCAGCTTGGGTACCCTTATCCACGGCGCCCCTCGGCGTCTGGTGATCTTCACCCCGCCGGTGGTATCGGCCAGCAGCCCGTTATCCAGCTGCTCCAGTGACCTCCTCATTCTGGACTGAAGATCAAAAATGAACCTGGCCGGGTCCAGCGGCTTACGCAAGGCCTCGTAGTGGAGCTCACGGGAAGCGTCGAAGTCCTGGGGAAGGTCCTCTTCCGGGTCCCGCCATTTCCCGGCCCCGTCAACGAAAACCTCACGACGGCGCAATGCTTCCCGTAAGGACACGAGCAGGCAAAGCTCGTAAGGGATCCGCTCAATCCTGCCCTTCTCGTCCCGGACAGCGCCCTCCCAGGACTTGGGCACCACACCCGCAACCGGGACTACATCTCCGGGCGCGAAGAACTGGCTCCTACTTCCAGCATCCGCGTACCGTTCCAGCAACGCGATGGCATCCATGATGGGCCGGAACGCCGTGTTATGGCACCGGAACCGCAGCACGGACAGCAGTGCCGGCAACATCCGCCGGTAATGATTCGAGTACGAACCCCGCAACACGGTCCGCACCTTGCCCTGGAACACGCTCTCGTTGGCCTTTGCCTCCTGGACCAGTTGCCGCAGGGTTTTCTCGCTCACCACCGGGAACACGGCCTCCCGGACCGTCTCATCCGGGCATGCGACGGCCGTCTCGGCCAGTGTGAACAGCAAAGCCGTCTTGCCGCGCACCCTTTGCAGATCCTCGGTGAGTTCCTTCTCGACCTTCCTCACCGCGCCGGTATTGATCTTCAACACCAGCACGAGCAGCAAATCGACCAGGCTGTCAGCGATCTCCGCCGTCCGTTGATGACACAACGCCGCCAACAGCGTCAACCGCACCGGCGCCGGCGCGTCCTGAAAATCCGATGGATACATCCGGGCCGCCCTCGCCCGCCAGACACTCACGACCTTCTCTGACACCCCGGCAAACAGACCAGCCGGTAAATCAAGAGCCTGGGCTGTTGAAAGCTTCTCCACCTCTGCCAGCAACGATTCCAAACCAGCAGGGCCCGGATCGGCCTTCAGCACCGACAACAGAGAACCGGCTGCACTATCAGCGATCAGAGCCTTCAGCCCAGCCGCACCGTCCGGCCCCAGAACCTTGAGGACATCAGCACACAGGCGCTGCTCAAACAACGCCCGGCCAGCGCCAACAATCCTGCCCGCACGTCCCGGCGGCTCAATCCGCTCCTGACGGCACCGTGACAGCAAAGCCTCCACAAGCGCAGGCTCACGACCCTCCGACGGGCAAACCCTCTCCGCCAACCACCCAGCCAGCGCGGCCTCATCAGCGGAAGTGAACTCACGGAATCCAAAATGGGACCTGATCTCGGCCCGGTGGTATTTGATTGAGCGCCCATCCCAGTAAGGAGCCAGCGCATCGATGGGAACAGAAATCTGTGCCGCAACATAGTTCAAAGCTCCCAGCGGAAGGTCAGAAGGCCCAACCGGAAATCTGGCGTGTTGCTGAAAAAACTTCAGTAACACAGCAAACCCCGCCCGAGTCGCTCCTGACTTCCGTGCCATCAATGCCACATCGTCATCAACCAGCGTCCACGAATCAAGAAGTTCACTCGTCAGCTCAAGGCCCATACCAGAACTCAACCACATCTAGATTGCCCCTGAAGACACCTTCAGGAGTACCGGGCCTAATAGCCCAAGCGGCAGCCCAAGTAGCCTTAGCAGCAGCCGAAAATATTCGGCTGAACAACGAAAATGCGGCCAATAACCAATCAGCAGCAGGATCCGCAGGAGCAATCGGAGGGGCCGGAGGGGCCGGAGGAGACGGAGGAGACGATGAGAATTTCAGTCGGAATAAGTTTCAGAGAGCGAACAAAGCGACAGCAGACGAGGCTAAAGCAAAAACCGAAGTTTGCCCGTATTGTGGGGAACGGCCCCCTAGCACTCTTGACCACATCAAAGCCCTAAAGAAGCTCTGGGAGTCAGGCGCCAGAGAAATGACCCGTGAGGCACGCTCGCGCCTCGCTAACGACCTCAGGAATCTGATAGGCGCATGCAAATCCTGCAACTCGTCAAAGCAATCCTCGGAGCTTGGACAAGGTGTGGGGCAGTGGTGGCCGAAAGCTTGGGGCGACAAGTGGTGGCCGTTTGGAGGACCATAAGATGGACAGTGTAGATGCCGTTGATGCTCACTATCGAAAATGTGTGGGGGGCGAACCGGAGTACGTCAGGTTTGCCCAGGACCGTCGACTAATTGGGTTACTTGAGTGGCCTAACGAATCGTCCAAGATTGGGCTGCACATATATGCA
The DNA here is from genome assembly GCF_039907755.1 of Pseudarthrobacter sp. CC12. Classification (NCBI taxonomy): domain Bacteria; kingdom Bacillati; phylum Actinomycetota; class Actinomycetes; order Micrococcales; family Micrococcaceae; genus Pseudarthrobacter; species Pseudarthrobacter sp. CC12. The sequence goes on from NZ_JARDJH010000010.1 coordinate 94,265, forward strand.
ACCTTTGGTCTTCACGCGCTGGTCCATGGGAACCACCCCCATGGGCACGGCCATGGTTTCGAGATTTTCGCCGCGGTCGACGCGGGAACGGACGAGTTCAGGCGTGCCTTTGCGATGATGGCCAACGATCTAATCATGGACCAGACCTTCCTTCGACCTGGAGAAACGGTCACATACGAGAACTCACGCATTATCGAGGGATTGCAATTCACGTCATGGTTGATGCTTGAAAGCTACGACGACCTCCTGCCTGACTTAGCACTAAACGATGGTGGCCACGTCGTATTCATGTACGCCACACCCATATTCCGCGAGGAGGCCCAGTACCTTCGGGAGAACGGGCTCGAAGCGCTTTTTGATGTTTGGGAAAAAGACAACCCAAGGCTTGAGGACCTTGGCCGAGGTGTCACCCCATCTCTCTGCTAACACACTGTCAGATGGATGTTTACCACAAAGTTGCGATGAGCTGGAAAGGTTAGCCCGAAAGCACTTCGATCCCAAGCCTCGCTTATGGAAGGCACCGTACTTGATTGAGGCCTGCTACGTTTCTCCGTGCCGACGCGTTATCCATAGCGCCAACTCCAAGTAACCAGCATGGGAGCGCGAGACTCTCAGCGGCGGGTGAAATACACCCCAACCTGACGTCAGCAGCAAGAAAAAAGGGCGTCAGAATAGGGTCTTCAGAGCGGTTCTTACACTCCCCCACCCTTCTGTCTTAGATTCAAATCTGACAGCCAGCCCCGCTGAGGAGCTTGCGCGGGGCAGGGACGCAATTGGGCAACAGCCTGTTGCCCAATTGTCCAGAAACCGTCTGGACAATTGGTTCCGCTGCCCACACTCGGGGACAATCCTGATGGGTTATCCACCGCTACTGCTGCGAAGGGAGCTATCCTCAGGGCTCCCAATTCCAGCTGTGGATAGCCCGGATTGACCACAACTATGGACAGCTTCTAGTCCCACCTTTGTGCCTTGGACTCCTGGCGTCAGGGCAATTCGTCGAGTTTGGTTCGGAGGTTCCTAAACACCGCGTCGCGCTGCTCTTGGGAGAGCTGCATTAGCGGCACATCACGCAGCTCGTCGAGGTTGAAATCGGTGTCCTCCTCGTCCTCGTCCTCGAGCATGGCGAGCATGTCCTCGTAGGTCAGGACCATTATGTTGCCGGCCAGTGGCCGGAATCCGAGTTCGCCCCAGTACTTGGCAAGGGCGCGGCATTCCCTCCGGTGTTTCAGGGATCCTTCATCCGTATCGTCCTTGAGCCCGGGTGCCGCGTGCAGGACGGTGACGACGGTACCGCGGCCGATTGCTCCGAGGATAGCCTTGAATATTTGGTGCCCGGCCCGGTGCCCACGGAACCGCGGCTGGACGCTCACCCAGGACACGATCATCAGATCGCCTTCTAGGACCGGTTCGCCCTCGACGCTGAGCTGACTGGGCTCGGATCCGGCGACGATGAACGCTTCGGCGAATCGGGACAGGTCAGCGCTGTGGGCGTCCAAGGTGTCGAAGAGGTTGACGCTGCCAACGTCCGGGACGAGGTGGACGCTGGCTTCGGCGACGGTGACCCGGCCTTGGGCGTCGGCGTCGAAGGTGTCGTAGTCGGGTTCGAGGATGTCAGCGTCGATGTAGGCGCGAATGCTCCATGACTGCGGGTAGTCTTCGGGCCGTTCCCAGGAGTCGGGGCGGGCGGCGTAGTCGAGGGCATAGGTCAGGCGCATCCACTGGAGGGCGTCGCTGATCTCGTCGTGCTCCTCTGGCCGGGTGCCACCATCCACTTCTTTGCCGCGGGTGTGCTCGTTACCGGCCATGAGATTCCTTGCCCGCTCCCCCGACCAAGGGGTGCTCTGAATGTTGTCCAGTGTCGGGTTCACCGTACCCGACACTGGCCCTGGCGTGACAGTAACGCCCTCCCGAATTTCCGGGTGGCCATTCATGTGGGTAGGTCCGCACGTCGAAGGGATCAACCGGCCGAGCCCGGGTCAGCCCACGTGGATGCCGTTGTCAGCGAGGTATTCGCGCGCACGGCCCATCTGCCGGTCGGTAGAGAAGGCGTACCAGTGTTCGCTGAGGTTCTCGTCGTGGACGATTTCCCGGAACCGGAAGAAGGCGCCTTTGCCCTCGATCGCCCGCTCCAGTCGCTCTCGGAGGGCTTCCTCGTGCTGCCTGTCTGCGAAAGCTGCCATGTCCTGCCAGCCGTTCCCGGAACCCGTGCGGTTCAGCCGAAGCCATCGGTCCGGTTCATCCTCTACGTCGATCGCGGTGTCCTGCCCTATGATCATCGGGTCAGTGGCGGCCTCGTCGTACACCTGCCCGGTGTGCAGGTCGAGGTAGCCGCCGGTGGACAGATCGGGGTCCCCTTCCAAGATGATGCTGAGCATGTCGAGGTCCACGGGAACCACCCTGCCGGTCAGCGGCACGCGGCGCAGGGATGCCAGCAGGTCCTCGGCGAGCACCTGGTCACCGGCACAGCCGCGCCGGGTCAGCCGGTTGATGACCGACAGTGCCACGGGTTCGGCTTCCCGGCGCCTGTGCTCTAAGGCCATCGGTATGCCGGCCCCCACCTGCTGGAGGGTGTCATCGATGTCGCGTCCGGTCAGGGCTGCGAGGAAACGGGCCGCGTCTGCTGCCGCGATGGCTTCACGCATTTCGGGCAGGTCGAGCCTCGGCACCGAGACCTGGGCGGGCCATGCGTGCAGCAGCATCGGATGCGGTTCGCCCGGTTTCGCCGGGACCCGGCTCTCCCCGTCATCAGTGGACCACCGGCGCCCGTATTGGTCCGGGATGCTGCCCCAGCCCCAGTAGGGCAGAGGGAAATCAGGGCGGATACCCAATACCTCCAGCGGGTCGACCTTCGTCTCCTCGACCACGCACCGGTGCATCCAAGCGTCACCAAGGTCAAACATGAACTGAAACTCAGATCCCGGCCCCAGCGTCCGGGCGACCTTGGCGGTCGCGATGTCGATAGCTGTGATGATCGGCCCACCGCCGGATCCGGCCATCTCAGCTCCCGTCTCTTGGTCCGTGATTACCCGGCCGTCGTTCAGGGTGAACATGGACAGGTGCGAGCGGTCCCAACGGGCGAAGGCATCGTTGATGGCGTTGGCGAGATCCAAGAAGGTGTGCGACTGTCCAACCGCGAAGACTCGCCCCGGCCAGGGCCACAGCTCCTCACCACGACCACCGAGCAGTTCCACCGTCACCGATAACCAGGTTCGCGCCATACCCTCAGGATGGCACGAACCGCGGCCGCGCCCTTCGTCGCGTTACTGCACGCCGGCGGGCGCCAGCATCCCGAATGAGGGCGGGCGGCTCCGCGAGGAAGAGGGCGCGGAAAGTGATTTTAGGCGAGCAGTGTAGAAGCACTGCTTCCAAGCGTGCAGTGGAGGGCAGTCCTTGCTAGTCGAAGATTCCTGCTTCGGGGGTTTTGTGGGGAAGGGCGGTTTTGCCCGGGGCGGGGGTTTTGTGTCCGTCGTAGGCGCATTTTTTGAAGGGGCCTTCTTTGTCCATGAGGATGCGCATGTGTGGGTCGGCGTGGTTCAGCCACCAGGTGCTGACCCCGAGAGCAGGCTCCAGCCGTAGGTGTTCCCAGGCCCGCCAGATGGCTTCCATCCGGATGAGGGCTTCGGGATGTTTGTACCACTCGGGGCACCACGCGGAGGCGGCGCCTTCGTTGACTTCCCGGACGTAGGACTGGGCCAAGAGGTCAGCGAAGAACTCCACGGCGTTGGAGTAAACCAGTTCCGGTTCGGGCTCAGCCTGGCTGTGCTCGCCGGCTGGGGACTGCTCTTCTTCGTCTCCGAAGGCGTCCGCGAACTCTTCACTCACGCCTTGTCTCCATCGGTCCATGGATTGTGGGCGGCAACAGCCACAGGGGCGCGCGCAATTTTTTCCTTGGCTGCGAGGGAGTCTTTGACCTTTTGGGCGTGGGGCCCGTTCATCCAGGGGATCGTTTCGATCATGGTGGCCGGGGCACCGGAGGCGAGCAGGATGGCCCGGAACCGTGGCAGCGCTGTCAGGTCGGCAACCGAGAGGATTTCGTCTTTGCTTTCCTGCCGGGAGGAGGAGGATCCGTTTCTGCTGTGGCTGCGGGAGACGTTGATGTAGCTGTATTGGCCGATGAGGCGGGAGAGTTCGTCGAGGTAGCCGACTTCGGAGACGCCGCCGCCGTAGATTTTGACGTTGGATGCTGACCAGAGTTTCCGCATTCCTTCGAGGTTCCAGACTTCCACGCCCTGGGACCATGACTGCAGGATGGTCATGAGGATGATGCCGCGGGAGCCGTAGTGGCTGTATTGGTCCGGCAGGGCTTTCCACCTGCAGACGTTTGCCGCTTCATCGAGGATTCCCAGCAGCGGGGTTGCGAGGCGCCCGCCGGGTTGGGAGGTGGCGTACTTTTCGGCAGCTTCGACGACGGCGACGGTCAGGGCGGTGACCAGGGGGCCTGCGGTTCCGACGCCTTCGCGGGAGAGGCTGTAGAGCGTGCCTTTGCCGCGGACGAAGTCTTCGGGGACGAATTGTGGACGGGGGTCGGTGTCGACGGTTGTGCCTGGTGTTGGGGTGACCCATTGGCTGACGTCCCGGTCGGTGAGGCAGGAGACCATTTGCCGGGCGGTGCCGTAGACGCCGGCCCGCTGCTTTTCCGGTTCCCTGATGTGCCCGATGACCATGTCAGCCAGCAGGTCAAAGCCGGCGGTGCGGAGGATGTCAGCGGGTGCTTCGTCGTGCGGGCGGGTCAGCCAGGTGTACACCTGCGTAATCGGGGCGGCGCTGAGTGAGGCGGCGAGCAGGAGGGCTTTGAGCAGGTTTTGCCCGGCCGGGTCGAAGTAGGCGTCGGGTTTTGTTCCGGGTTCCCGGGAGCCTGCGGCGAAGTGCTGGGCCATGTTCCCTGCCGTGGCTTCGTTCTTCACGTAGGACAGCGGGTTCCACCACCACGATGGCTCTTCCTCGGCAACGGCCTGCGGGTCAAAGACCCACACTTGGCCGGCCTCGGAACGGATGGGGCGGGTGACGTCGACGATGTCGCGTTTGTTGGACGTGGCAATCACCGCACCGGGCGCGTCAAGGATGGCGGGGACGGCGTAGGAGGTGGTCTTCATCGTGCGCGGCCCGGCGATGAGGATCAGCATGTCCTCCCAGGATGCCCAGAGCGGGCGCTTGCCGGCAACGCTGCGGCCAAGGCGGACACCGGTGGAGTTTTCCACGCCGAGGCGCACAGCAGTTGCCGTGGCGCCCTTGGTTGAGAGGTGGTTCAGGTCCTTGCCCCGGCCCATGTACACCGCTGCCTTGTCCACCCTGGTGCGTTTGCTCGCGGTCCGGGACCGGACCACCAGTACCGTCACCACCAGCGCGATCAGGACACCGGCCAGCACGCAGGCCACCACCGTGGACTGGCCCGGCCAGGGCACCCGGCCCTTGGCGAGCCCGGCGATCAGGTCGATCGGGTGTGCCGGAGGGGCGGTGAGGCCGGCCATCCATGATCCGAGGTGGGCGGCGGCCCAGGTGCCGCCGCCGAAGATGGTTGCGGCGCCGATGGCGAGCCAGATCCCCAGGGCGTCGCCGAGGCCGGTTCCCTTGCGGTTCGGGGCACTCATGCCGCACCTTCTTCCCGGATTGGAGTTGCCGCATCCAGCAGGGTTTCTGCCGGTGCATGCCAGCGCTTATTTGTGTCATTGAGCGAGGATTCGATGGAGGTTAAACCGATGGTCAAGGGGATGCCGGGGCGGCCGCCGACCTTGATCAGGAACTTTCCCCGGCCCGGGGGTTCGACGTCACCGCCGCGGGAGTCCCAGGCGGGCGGGTCCTGCCACGAGATGAGCTTCTGCTGTTCCTGCCTGGAGAGCGGGATCGCAGCCGTCAGCAGCGGCATCTCGGACGCCGGGAGCCCTGCGCAGATGACCATGCCGGAACGTTCAACGAACCCGCGGGCTTTCATCCTGTCTTCTTCTGCCGGGAGGGCCAGCAGGTCGGACATGGTGTGGGAGATCATGACCTGCCCGACACCAACACTCCTGTTCAGGCGGGTGAGGGCGTCGACGCGGTCGACCATGCCCTTGCCGGAGCGCAGCGCCCGCCATAGCTCATCGAGGACGACGAAGTAGTTCCTGCGCGGTTCCAGCCCGGCATCGGCGAGGGCGTTGGCGACGTTGACGGTCCCGAATCCGTAGGACCAGCACGCCAGGAGGACCGCTGCCTGCAGGTCGGTCTCGGTTTCGTCGATGCTGGAGACATCGAAGACCACGGCCCGGTCCCTCCGCATGGGGTTGGTGGTCTGCTGAGAGAAGATTTCCCCGAGCTTCCCGCCCCCGGTCAGGCCCAGCAGGGTCGCTTCCAGCGCGCGCGTTTCCCGCAGGTAGACGGTCATGTCGCCGCGGTCCAAAGCGACCTGGCGCAGCTCGGCCGGTGCCGCGGTGATGACGTCCAGGAGGTCTTTCAGGACCGGGATTCCGTCGAACGTGTCATCGAGCACCCGCAGGGCCCGGTCAAGGATGGTCTGTTCCTGATCCGTCGGGGGTGAGTTCCGGCTGATCGTGATGAGGGAGACGACCATGTTCAGCCGCCGGCCGTGGGCGTCGGCCCGGACCCGGACTGCCGCGTCGTGGTGCCCTTCTTCTTCCAGCAGCTGGGCGACCTCGACGGCCTGGCCGGGATCAAGGATGTTCAGGTAGCCCCGTCCCCGGCCGAGCCGGATGACCTGACCGCCCAACGCCTCGACCGCGTCGACGTGCTCTGCCTTCAGGTCCCCCAGCACGAGGGGGTGCACGCCCTGGCCGGAGAGGCCCAGAAGCATCCTGCGCACCAGTGTGGATTTCCCCAGCCCGGGTTTTCCGAGGATGAACGCAGAAGGGTTGGAGATCAGGTGGGCGCGCTGGAACCAGCTGATCGGGTCGCAACAGACTGTCGCCTGGGTTTCCTCATGCCGGCCCAGCGGCACACCAATCATCGGCGACGACGTGCCGGAGCTGAACGGCCACAACCCGCATACCTGCACGGTCGTGCCCCGGTACTCCCGCACCGCAGGAACCAAGGCAGCTGCTCCCCCACCACGGCCGCCCCAGCCGCGTGAGCCGGGACCCCGGACACGGCCAGGACGCGACGTCCCCTCCCCTTCACCGGCGGAAGACTTTTTTGCTGTATTTACTGTTTTCACTTTTTTCGCTTGCAGGAACGTGAAGCGGGCCATTTAGAGGGCCTCCCTGATTTCGCTGGGCAGCAGGATGTGTCTGGGCAGCACCAGGCCCAGCGGCAAGGACGCGGCGAAAGCGGTGTCCTGTGAGCCGTAGGCGCGGCGGAGCAGGACCCGGGCGGTCCCGGAGGTCTGCTCGATCGCGGCCACCGCATCCGGAAGCCGGGTGGCGTCGGTGACCGTGGCAGTGACGACCATGCCGAAGTTCACGAGCCCGGCACCCTGGGCTTCTTCCTGGGCTGTCTGGGCCGCCGACCGGGCATCGACCAGGGCACGGGCGCTGGGACGGTTTCCGGAGGTGATCCGGACGTTGGCGTTGTTCTGGTCCCGCTCGACCACTGCGGCGGCCCGGGCCGAGTCCATCGGGCGGTAGAGCAGGGAGACGCGTTTGCGGTCAACGTCGCCGTGCGGGGCCAGCAGCCGGGACAGGACAGAAGAGTTCACCGAACCCCGCGGCGCACCCGTCATGGTCCAGGAGACAGAGAACGCGCTGTCGTGCCGGTACTCGTCCCAGCCGGCCTGGGTTGCGGTGGGGCCGACCTCGCCCCAGGTCAGGACGACCGGGGAACCGGCCGCGTGGGCTTCATCGATAATCAGCGCCGCGGGCGGGTCGTAGGCAATCCGTACGACCTCGCACAGTTCCTGCGCTGACATCGGCCGGGCGATCCCGGCTCCGGTGGACTGCAACCGGGCACCCAGCCCGGGAATTCGCGAGGCGATGTCGCGGGCGACGTCCTCCGGTTCCCGCTTCTTCGACCCTGCACGGAGGGAGGCGTTGAAGGTCAGGGACACCCAGGCCCGCACGGTCGCCGATCCTTCCGGGTAGGTCCGGATGACCTCCCGGAGGATGGCCTTGGCGGCTTCGGGGGCGTTTTCGTCAATGTTCATTTCGACTTCATTGCGCAGTCGGTAGCCGGAGTCCGGGGCTGTCTCCACGGTTACTGCGGCGGCTTCCAGCCCTGCCTCATCGCCCAGTCCGGCGAGCCAACCGCCCCAGTTCGCCACCCACGCATCGACCTGCTCGGGATCCACGAGGGAGGCGCCGTCGGGTTCGGTGGAGAAGATGACGGTGAAGTGGTTGGTGGTCGGTATGTGGAGCATGGCGAAGGGGCGGTTGTAGGAGTCGTTGAACTCATACAGGCGTGACTTCGCCGCCAACCCCGGGAGCTGGTACATGCCCCACTCCGTCACCCCCAGCGGACCCGAGCGGTACAAGTTTGCACCCGAGGAACGGGCGAGCCGGAAATTCATCCGGGTGGCGAAACGATCAACCACGGACTGGCCGTGCTTATCCTTGACGGTCAGCAACAGGACCAGCACCCCAGCAACGGCCAGGACGCCGAGCCCTGCAAAGAGACCCCAAATGGCAAAACTGATGATGCCCAGCAGCAGCCCGGCCATGACAATGCCGGTACCGATAGCGCCAAGGTCACCCAGACCTGCGGACCTCGGGACACGCCAGTTTCCGTAGGACGGTTCCTTGTATTCGGTATTAATTGCTGCCACTGGGGCCCTCCCCCGTTGAATCCTGCGCTGTCTGTTGTGCGGCCGAAGAGACCCGTGAAGCTACCTGCGCGCCGACGGCCACAGCGACACCGGCCGGACCTGCAGCCTTCGCCGCCCCCGACGCGGCCCCGGCACCAGCTGTGCCGGCCCCCGCCCCTGCTGTCGCAGCACCGGGGCTTCCTGTAGTGCCCTTCCCCGGCACTCCCCCGGCTCCCGACGCTCCGGAGGATCCCGGTGAAGGTTTAGCATTGCCGCCGTTGGTCCCGCCGGGACCTTGGCTGCCGCCAGGAGACGCACCATTCTTGGACGGCTGGCTGGGCGGGGTCGGGGAAGCATTCCCGCGGCCGCTTCCGCTGCGGCCCAGCGATACAGCACCAGTGGCCATGGCCCCTGCAGCAGCAGCGGCTCCCCCGCCAGAACCCGACGCGACCGCACCAACCATCGGGGTGACAAACCGCATCAAAGCAGGCAAGGCCAACAGCGCGACGATCATCAAGGCAAAGCCCGTAATGGAGCCAATCAAAGCGTTCGTGCCGGAAAACGAGCCCATAAGCTGAAACGCCACCGCGTACACGATCGCTGCCGCCGGCTTATAAAGAATGAACGCGATCGTCCAGCCCATAGCCTTCTGAAACCACTGCCGGCCCATCTCCGTATTGGTGAAAGCGGCGGTGGTGGGCAAAATGCCAGCCAAGATGACCAACATGCCGCTGCGGACGACCATAAGGACGATCTGGACCAGTGACGCGAGCAGGCCCACCAGGCCCAGGATGATCAGGATGAAAACCCCTATGCCGGGCTGGTTCACCATGACCAGGACGCTCATGGCGTCCGCGAAGCCCTTGCCGTCCGTGGAGCGTTCGATGATGGCTGCTGAAAACTCATCAGCTGCGATCACCAGGATGGAGATCACCCCCAAGCCAAGACCCGCAACCAGAGTGAGGGTTAGGAGAGCCCGGAGCAGGTCTTTCAAGGGTGCGCCCCGCTGCTCCCAAATCATCCGGGTGCCGCCAAGAATGACGGAAAGAACGGCCAACGTCAGCGTCCAGTAAGACAGTTCCGAATTAAGGAAACCCACCACAGGGCTGGCCGTCACACCATCCTCCGTCGTGAGATTTGTGGTCGGCATACTTACCCAAAACGTGGAGAGCGTTGTCACCAACTGGCTCATTCCCTCCAAAATTGCCTTAGCGAGGTTTCCGATGGCGTCGTCGGCTATACCGGCGGCCACGTTTCCGGCTTCACATCTCCAGTCCCCAAATCCGCACTCGGCCATGTCAGACCCCAGACCAAGGAATGAATCCGCTCAAATCTCTGACTTGTGAAAAGTCATTGACCATTTCTCCGGAGTCAGCAACGGCTAATTTCCAGTCGCCGTCTATCCACTCCATCGGTAACACCGCATGTCCAAGTACTCCGTTAGAACCCTCCATGGCGACATCAACGTTGGCCTTCTCGGGTGAGTAGCTTTTCAAAACAAAGCCGCGAAATTGGACGGAAGTCGCCGCACTATTGCTGGAACTGGATGTAGTGGCGGCGTCCTTCATGGCCGCGTCCCTGCCGGGGCCGGGAACCAGGAGCTTTTCCGTGACTTTGGCTGTTAGATCGGGGTTACCTGCAGACGTCATGGCGATTAGGTTCGCGGCAGCATAGAGGGCTCCGGTTGGGGACTGGGCATAGCAATAGCGGAACCCGTCTTGCTCCTCCACCCCGGGCCCGTAACTCTGAGGCTCGTTTGGTGCAGCGATTTTTCCTACGAGTGCCCATTCCGTTTGAGGGGCGCGTCCCAACGCCGTCTCAGAGCTAGCTTTTAGGCCGCATACGCTTTCGCTTCCAGCCATGGTGGAGTCAGGAGCAGAGCTGTTCACTGAGGGTGCCGGCCCCGGCTGTGCGTCACCGTCCCCTTTCGGGATCATGAAGATGACGATGACGGCTGCAATCAGTGCGACCACGAGGGCGGCCGAAATGATGAATCCGGGTTTGGTGAATGGATTCTGTTCGGTGGTGTTCTGTGTGGATTCGCTCATGGTGAACCTCCGGGGATTGGGTTAGACGAAGGCGCGGACGATGCCGGAGGCGCCGGTGATGATGATGCAGCCGGCGAGGACCCAGCCGAGCTTGGCGATGGATTCGCCGCCTTCGCCGCGTCGGAGCTGGATGACCATGCCGATGCCGACGATGATCACGCCCAAAACGCCGAGGACCAGGCCGATGCCGGAGGCCCAGTTCAGTACGGTGAGCAGGCCCTGTGCCTGGGGAGGCACGACAGGGGTCGGATTCGGGATGACGCTGGCGGGAAGAGCTGCGATCAAGTTCATGGTGAGACCTTTCGAAGGATGGCGCTGTAGAGCTGTTGATTGATTAGTTGGTGAGGGCTGTGAGGTCGGCGATCACGCGTTGATACTCCCGGCCGGGTTTCCCGGTGTTGGTGTCCCCTAGCCGCCAGGACTCGACCCAAGGGAGCATCCAGAGCCGGGGGGCTCCCCCGCCGATGAGAGCTGCGAAGTCCCGCAGGGCTTTGGGTAGTTTTCCCGGTGCATCGGCCATGACCGCGAGGCCTAGCAGGTTGACGTCGGGAGCTGCGCCCGAGGCCCATTGGATGAGGGCTCTTTGCGCGGCTTTCAGTCCGTGCATGTCTGAGCGGCAAACCAGGAGGACGGCAGGCTTGCTGAAGCCGTCTTCAAGGATGGGCCAGGCATGTTCTGTCGGGCGTGCGCCCTCGACGAGGTGGCTGAGCCGGGTTTCGCCCGCTCCTCCATGAACACCGGTAACCCAGACCGTGGCCGTACCGGTGACCGCGCGACGGGCGAGGCGGTCAGCTGCGTCCGGTTCCACCATCCCCAGGACCGGGCGGGTGATGATCACCGGCGGAGAAACATGTTCATCTGCGGTGGCGGCTTCGGGCTCTGCCGTTTCTGGGCTGGTGATCCAGGGGTTCAGTTGCTGGTTCATCTGCATCCTCCTTTCAGGACTGGATTGTGGCGGCAAAGGATACTTAGAAGCCGGTGGCGACGGCGGCCGCGGCCGCCAGCCATGCCCGTTGGGTAGCGGGTTGGAGGGCTTCATAGCGGATAGGTCCGTTGACCAGCGCCGGGTCGTACGGAATCCTCACGACAGCCCGGACGAACGGTTCAAAGCCGTCCGCAATGCGCTGCGCCTCGTCCTTGGCCCGCTTCAACGCATCCCCGGACATGGCGCGCTTCGCGTCAGTGGATTCAGAGACGATCACAACTGCGTTGCGGGCCAGTTCGGCGTCGTGGCCACCACGGGATTCGAGGGTCTGCAGCGTCAACCGGGCAGCTTCGGCGCGGTCCTCAATGGCCGTCACCGGCACGACGAGCTGGTTGGTGTGGTGAATCATCCGGCGCCAGTTCGCCGCCCGGGCGGTGTTGCCCGAGTCCATGACCACCAGCCGGTAATAGCGGGTAAGGACCTGGTGGGCGATGTCCACTTCCTCAGCCGTTACCTCGTGGTCGCCTTCCTCGTTCTCATCCGAGCGCAGGACATCGAACTTGTCTGCGGTCTGGTGGTGGACGAACTTGGCAATCTCGGCGGCGTTCGTTGACGGGGAAAGCAGTTCGGTTGAGGAATCAATCAGGTCCAGGACACTGCGGTCATGGGCACCCTTTTCCGTGCGCCACCCCAGGGTGCCTTGGGATTCGTTGTTGTCCCAGGCGACGGTCGCGGCCCCGCTGTAGCGGGCGAGGATGGCCGAGAGCATAACCACCGTGGGGGTCTTGTTCGCACCACCCTTGCGGTTGACCACGGCAATGGTCCGGGGACCGGGCCAGTGCTGGCTGACGGTGCGGATATCCTCCCGCTCGGAGAGCTCTTCTGCGGAGGGGTCCATCCGGAAGCCGAGGCGCGTGAGCGCACCCCGCCAGCCCTGTGTGGCAGGTTCCAGGACCGGTGCGCTGACCAGGAAGGAGGTTTCCTTCAAGCTGCGCCGGGTCGGTGCCTCCTGCGCTTCCGGGGCCGGTGTGGATGTGGTTGCGGGTGTCAGGGTCATGAATGTTCCTGTCGCTAATGGGACGGTTCCCGGTACGTCAGTAATCGGCTCGTCTTTGATGGGCGCTGGGATGGTTTCTGCAGCCGCAGGAGCGGGCTGTGCCGCCGTGGGGGTGGGAGCTTCTGCCATGCGGCGGCGGGGGGCTTTGGCCACGTAGTTGACGGACTCCTTAGTGCCGTCCGGGTTTACGATCAGCTCACCCTGACCGTCCGGGTCATCGACCTGGACACGGACCGGGCGGTTCAGCGTCTTCGCCTCCCTGACGACGAGGGACAGGGCGTTGTCGCGGAGTTGCTGCAAGGATTCTGCCGCTTTCACGTTCCGGGAGTTGCCGGCAACAACGACCTCTGCCGTGCCGTTGGCACGGACGATGGCGTTGATCTTTGGGAAAGTTGGGACATCTGTCTGGTTCATGACCATAGCGTTCTACCTTTCTGAAACGTGGTTAGGAGTGTCAGGAAGCGGGTGGTGTAAGGCGGTTGACCTTCCACGGGGACTCCTTGCCCGTTCGGAGCAGCTGCACCGTGTAGGTCCCGGCGTCGGTCGGTACCGCTGCCATGACTCCGTAGCCGTTGGCTTCATCGACGCCCAGTGTGGCCGGGCCGGTGACGCGGGTGGCTGGGATGTTGGCCGGGTCCACGGCCGAGTAATCGGCGGTGGCCTGTGGCGTCAGCCAGCGGGCAAGATCATTGGCCCATTGCTTTTCCTCCAGACCGGGGCGGGCAAAGTCAGTCATAGCCTTTTCAGCGACGTCCTCGGCTGCGTCCTTGCTGGCCTGATCCCAGCTGATGCCGATCGTGGCCGGGACCGTGCCCCCGGGAGCCTGTGGGCCACTGCTGGCGCTCAGCGAAACCGGCGCTGAAGGCGTGGCTGCCGTGGGCTCAGCCGGTGCCGGCGTGGTGTTCGCTGCCGGTGCGCACGCGGCGCAGAGCAGAGCCACGGCGATGAGGGCCAGGGGCTTGTTCATTTCTTCTCCTCTTGGGTGGGCAGGTACAGGAAAGCTGACGGAACGGCGTTGCTGACCGTTCGGGTGTAGTAGTTGTGATCGTCCGGGGGCGGGTTGCCGTTGTAGCCCTCTTCGACGTAGGTCCCGTCGTCCTTGACTTCCTTGACCACGGCGACGTGACCGAAGGTAGGGTCCGCTCCCCCGGCTCCCGGGGCGTACCAGACGACCGCCCCGACCCGAGGTGTGGTGCCGGTGGCCCATCCTTTGGCGTCCCAACCGGCCTTCCACGTTAGGGCCGAACCAAGGCCCTGCCCGTCCGGGCGGAACGTGCCGTTGAGGAACTTGAACGGCTCACCGGTAGACCCCATCTGCTGGTTCACCCGCCACAACGCGAAGTCCACACACTCGCGGTAGAACATGCCCAGCGGCGATGCGGCCGCTGGGCCTGTTCCGACCTGCATCCATGTCGGGGCGTCTTTCCACGGGTAGTCATCCCCGGCACCAGACTTCCCCGGAATGGCGCAGTCGCTGCCTTCGAGGGAGAACTTCCCGTCCGAGAGTGCCTGGACGAGCTTGACGGCCTCGGGCCAGTACTTCTGGTAGTGGTACGGGTCTGCGTTGCGCTGGACCTTGTTCCCGGCAAGGGTCGGTTCCAGGAGTTCCCAGCCCTCGACCTTCTGCAAAGCCTTGATGAAATTCGTGGCGCTGATGGTCGGGTCCATGCGGTCCGCATAGGAGCCCCACGCGCCGTTATCGCGCTGCTGGAACAACCCACGGGAATCCGGGCCCGGTCCGTCGCCGTAGTCCAGAACGCGCAGCCCCGACTCCCCCAGGGACACCATGACGCTGATCATCTGACCCTTCACGGACAGGTTCAGTGCGTTACCGGCACTCATGATCGCCGCGGCGTTTTTCAACTGCTCTTCGGTGTAACCCTCGACCTCGGTATCACCGTCGATAGCAACAGCGACGGCCGGCCCGCAGGTCGCCACAGCGGACTTTGCCGGGGCTAGCAGCAGGAGCATGGTGAAGATCAGGCCAAAGAAGAGGCCGGGGATGGCAATGACTGCCACTACGCCAAGCGACTTCCGCTGCATTAGGACAGTCCCCCGTCCCGGTTGCGTACCCAGGACTCTTGGCGCCGCAGGGCAACAACCCCGAAATAGAAGGCTTCAAGTTCTTGGGATGCACGCTCACGAAGCTCTCCGTGCATCGGCCACGGTGTGCCGAATGCCAACAAGTCGGTCACTGCCTGCACTCCCCCAAAAAAGACATCGTTTCCACAACTACCAGCCCCCGCGGACATTTCTCCACCGAGTGGACACAGCCCGCCATTTTCCACAAATTCAGAGCAAAACGCTTGTCAAAAGAGCTCTTTGAGACGGAACTAACTCCAAGACATCGCTGCGCTCACTAGGTCGCCTGCCCCTTTCCTATGGCTAACGCGCACCTTCTAAGACCACAGTCTAGTGCATTTAATGCATTAGTTGTAGCTGGTAGTGCATTAAATGCACTAGCATGATCGAATGGGTAGGTAAGACAAAATAGGAGGATGCCGCGCTATGTCAGTCCCAGCTCACCGATGCCAAAGAAGCTCGCGACGTTGACCGAAATCCTTGGCATTCCCCAGCTGCGGGCAGAAATCCTGCGCTTCCTCTCGCAACACCCGGACGGGGCAACGTCCGGTGAAATAGCGGCCGCTATCGGTACCCGCTACCAAACAGTTCAACGACACTTGGAACAGTTGGAAGAGCTGAAGGCGGTAAAAGCCAGTGTGAAACCGCCGCGCCAGGGCCATCATGTTGTCTTTAAGATCAAGCCCAACGTCTTGGCGGAAGCGGTCGAAAAAAACGCTTCCTACATACAAGGCTCATAACGACACGCCGGGGTAACAGCGTCCCACTTAAGGCAATCGGATTGCTATTGGCTAGTGCTCAGTACCCCGAACTAGGAGGACCCATGGCACGGATGCATAAAGGCGATCGTCAGACCGTCACATCTAAGATTCCGCGGGCGGACGCCGAAAAGCTCAACAGGGTTGTTGAGATCACGTCCGAAAGCCGCTCCGAACTTCTTGCGCGGCTGCTGCATGACCACCTAAAGACCATTGATCTTGATGCCCTAGACGGCCAGGAGGCTTTGCCTATCGCAAAGGCCAGTTAAAAACTGAAGGCCCGCACTAAGGCGGGCCTTCAAAGCGTATGTAGTTCAGATCCGAAATCTTGGCGGACCACGATCTGAACTTTATCCAACACCCACCCAGTGGGTGGATCTTGTCGTACCCCCCGAGGAAGGAACTGGTCCTATCGTACCGCTTTTGGCATCCGCGTCAACGCACCCCAACAGCAGTGTCGGCTGCCAATTCGCGCCTGCTGACGCCTGGGTCCTTGCTCCACTTATCGCAGGCCATGCGTCATACCGTCTTGGCCGGTGGATAGGTGACCGTTTCCAGTACCCCCGACCCAAAGTTGTAGCCAACATCACTGCTGCGCTGCCGGCGCGTCCGGCAGCTGTCATGGTCCACGGGCCAGATGGCAGCGTTGCCACACTCTGCCTCGACCTGGACACGTCGAAAGCCGTCAAAGCAGTCGTTGACGCAGACGCAGAACGCCTGCGCACCATGCTCACCACCTGTGGTGTCGTCTTTGTGGAGGACTTCTCCCCCAGCGGCGGTCGGCACCTGTACATCCCGCTCCGGCAACGCCTAGATGCGGCCGAGGCGCGCGAACTTGTAGAAGCGTTGGCCCTGACAGCAGCGAGCTTGGATCCGAGCCCGCACCAGAACGTCACCGACGGATGTATCCGCGTCCCTGGCTCGGCTCACAAAACCGGTGGCCACCAGGTACTCATCACCCCCCTGTCCCAGGCATACGACGTCCTGCGGCGTAGAAACGCACCTGCAGCTATCGCGGCCCTCCGGACCGCGCTAGGGCCTGAACTGGCCCGCAACCGTGTCCTGAAATCGCATCGGGCCAAAACAGCTGCGGCACAGCGCACAGCGGCCCACCATCTGCTGCGGCTGCATAGTGGCAGCGAGACCGCGCTGCGCCGAACCGCTCGCACTGGCCTCTACGACACAACACGCTACAAGAGCCCCTCTGAGGCCCGCATGGCCGTTCTCAACCACTTCAACGCCTGCGGCTGGACCCTCGCCCAGGTAGAGAACGAACTGAACGGCCAGTTCCCCGGCCTCGCCGCCCTCTACGACACGACTGCGAAGCAAAATCGACTCATCAAGCAGGAATGGGCCAAGGCCGAAGCTTGGACAAAAGCTGAACCCCGCGAAGGAAGGGGGAAAGATGCACTTATTAACAACACAAGCCCCACAAAACCCACAGGGGGGGCATCCAACCGCAGCACAGCTTCAATCCACCAACTCGTGAACGACCTGGAAAATGTGCTCTACGCGGTACTCGACCACAGACTCAAAGAACGCGGCCGCGAAGGCCTCAGCCTCCGCTTCCTCATCCGCGCGCTCCTCGCCTACATGAGGACGAAGGAAACCGATCTTCTGGACATTGGATGCCGCACTCTGGCCGCAGCTATGGGAAAGCACCACGTCACGATTGCGAGGCTCCTGCCCGCCTTGGTCCAAGCCTCAGATGGCATCCTCACCAAAGTCGCTGACGCCCGCCACAAAGCAGCAGATGTATATCTCATTCAGCTACCCGAGCAGTATCAACAACTGGCCCGTGAACTCAGCTGGCGAAAAGGCAAAATTCACTCCATACGGCCCGTGTTCCGCGCCCTCGGCGACGCAGCAGCCCTTGTCTACGAGACAATCGAGCGCGGCCGCCACTCCCCTACTAGCGCAGAACTCATACGAAGCAGCGGAATCAGCCGCACAACCGTTGAGAAGGCCCTCATCGCAATGAAAGCGTTTGGCATGATCCACCGGGACGGCCGGCACTGGAAGATCACCGCCACAGCTAATCTTCGCGCCCTCGCGGAACGGCTGGGCGTAATGGAGGACTACCAAGCCCAGATAAGCCGCAACCGGCGGGAACGTGCTGCCTGGCACGCTTACTTGGATCGATTTTTGGACGGCCGAGTAAACGAAGGTGACCTTTACGATCCCGAGCGTGAAGAACATTGGGTGCCACCCGATGACGCGGCGTTGTGGCTGGCAGCGTAGACGATACCCAGGAGATGTTGGGTTTGCCGGTTTCGCAAGTGAAAAAGCATAGACAGGGAAGCCAGCTTCTCAAGTAGAACTACTGTTGCTGCCCTACGTCCTGGGGTCACGTCCCTTGGCGGGAAACGACTACCCCGGTAAACGAGTAACCCGGTAGATGTTGGGCTCGCGGGTTCACCAGTCGTCGTTTATGGGTTCGTCCGGTTGCACAAGTGAAGAAAGGATAGACGGGGAAGACGGGCTGGCAAGTCGAATCACGCTGGTTTCACTTGGTTCGCTGGTTTCGCAGGGTCCGCTGGTTTCACAAGTGAAAAAAGCCTAGACGGGGAAGACGGGCTGGCAAGTCGAGCCCTGCTGGTTTCACATGGTTCGCTAGGTTCACATGGTTCACTTTGTTAGCTGCTTTCTCTTGCTCCACTTGGTTCGCTGGTTTCGCAGGGTCCGCTGGTTTCACAAGTGAAAAAAGCCTAGACGGGGAAGACGGGTTGGCAGTCGAACACTGCTGTTTTCACATGGTTCACAAGTGAAAAAAGTAAAGACACGGAAACCAGCTTCCCAAGTAAAGCCACTGTTGCTGGTTACGCTGGAATCACTTTGGAAGGGGAACATATGAAACTCGATGTGGACCGCGGTGCCCTCAGCCGCGTCATTGCGGTAATAAATGGGAAGGGCGGGGTTTTTAAGACCAGCCTGGTTGCAAACGTTGGGGGACTTCTTGCCGAGGGCGGGTCGCGAGTGCTCCTCGTGGACCTTGATCCCCAGGGAAACCTTGCCGAAGACCTTGGCTATGCCGATCAAGGTGACGGAGGTAGAAGCCTGGCAGCCTCGCTGTGCTTTGGGGGAGAACCAGATCTGCTCTTGAGCGTGCGCCCTAATTTGGACGTCATCGCCGGAGGTCCTCAACTTGATGATGCTGCCGCTTTCCTTGGAGCAAAGGCCCAGAAGGACCGTGACGCTGCACAGCTAGCTCTGGCTAAACTACTGGCCAGGGTGGCGGGGGAGTACGACCTTGTTCTGCTCGATTGTCCTCCAGGGAACGAGCCGTTGCAGGCTGCAGCTGTGGCTGCCGCCCGGTACGCGTTGGTGCCGCTCAAGACCGACATGTCCAGTCGTAAGGGCGTCGCCGCAGTCGCAGCGCGCATGGACAGCGTTGTTGGACTCAACCCGGCGTTGGATCTGTTGGGCGTCGTCCTGGTCGGGACCGGTACGAATTCTAAGCAGGTACACAAGGTCACCCGAGACCACCTCACAGCAGATTTTGGTACTGACGAAGTGCTGTTTCCGATGTCCATTCGGCATGCAGAGGCAACCGCCCAGGCGTGTCGGGAACGCGGATTGCTGGCCCACGAACTGGAACGGGAACTTAGCAAAGGACCGAAATGGTGGGAGGTCCTCCGCGGGGAAGCGAAAGCCGGGAACGCGGGGCCGAAGTCGGCTTCCAGCGTTGCCGAGGACCTCCATGCAGTTGCTATGGAAGTAACGCGCCGCATCGCTGTCGCAGAATCCCAGGAGGTCAACGCGTGAGCGCCGAAGCAACAACACCCGGCCGGCCCGCACTTGGCTTGCCTCCTAAACGCAATGCCGCACCCTCCCCAGATGCCCCCCTGGCCCGAATGCTCCCCGGGCACCGACCCGAGGCGCCGAAAAAGGAGGAACCCAAGGATTCCGAAACAGCCAACATGACGGTGAGTATCCCCGCTGCGCTCCGCAACCGGGCGCGGGCCGCGTACAAGGCGACCAGCTACGCCGAAGGAGACAACACCTGGAGCCATTTCGTGACCAAGGCCATCGAAGCAGAAACCGCGCGCCGCGAAGCCGAACACAACCAGGGTGAGATGTATCCATCCTGGGGAGAAAAACTTCCCGGCGGCCGACGTCTCAAAGACAGCTGAACAGCACCGCTAGGTCCGTAGATCGACACTGGGGTATTGCGGACTGACGGAAAAGCAGTGGGCAGGTTTATTCGTAGAACCTGGACAGGGGCTGGGTGCATCAGTGACGCTGCCAGAGGTTCGTCATGGGGTGAACTGGGCGGACGTGCGGCAGAGCCGATCTGCTAGCTGCACCGCGACTTATCAGGCTCGCCCCGCCGGAGTGGAGACCACGCTGTCCTGCGCCGGGAAGCAGCTAGTTCTGGCCGCCGTCGATCACGCGCAGGGCAGGGGCGTCTTTCGGCCACGGATACAAGGTGTCGACCCGCTCAAATCCCAGGACGCCTTCAGGCTTTTCGAGGATGACAGAGTCCTGGTGGGAGCCCGCAGCATGGGCAAGTGCCGCCAGCACAAGATCCAGCAACGCCCGGTCGAGCCCCGGTACAACGTCGGAGAGTGCAACCTGCTCATCGCCTCCAAGGGATGCCGCGATCATCAGGAATCGGTGCTCACCACCGGAAAGCCCGTCTATGTTCTGGGGGATGGCCTCGAAATCGATCCAGCTGCGGCCTTGCTCATCGCTGTGCATCCATGGCCAGCCCGCCTGGGCGAAGCGCCCGTTGAAAGCACGGAGAAGAAGTTCTGTGGCGGCTTCGCAGGGGAGGGAGCCTCGTGCCCATTCACGTAGCGCCTGGGGAGTGAACGTCATAGGTGCATCATGTCACGGCTGACTCGGCCCACGGCGTGAGCCGGCAGGTCTCCCGAGCTTAGGTCCGGTCAGATCTACTGAATGCCCGCGCGATCGCTTGGATGGGGTAAGCCGTCAGCCAGGTAATCCCAGCAAGAATCAGAAGAATCCCCACAGCGGTCAGCTGCCCGATGAACATCAGGAGCGCCACGACCAACGTTCCACCATAGGTCAGGACAAAACTCAACGTGTCCGTGTCAAAGGGCATTAGTGGTCAACAAGTCAGGGGAGGGGGAGCGAGGCGGCAGGTGCCGGTACAAGGTGGTGCGTTTCAGCCCAGTCTTGGCGGTGATCTCCTTCATGGAGAAGCCCTTGTCTCGCAGCAGGGCGGCGTGTTCGAGCTTGTCGGCATCGATCACGGAAGGCCGTCCAGTGCGGCGCCCGTTGGCAGATGCCACTGCGCGGGCATGTGAGGCGCGTTCTGCTGCATAGGTTCGTTCCATCTCTGCGAAGAGTGCCAGCATGACAACGGCCAGTTGCGCCATGGGGCTGTTCGGGTTCGAAGTGTCGATGGGCAGGGGATCAGCCAGCGTCCGGACACCGACGCCGCGTTCCTTGAGTTCGTGGACCAGGTTTAGGGTGTCCCGCACTGTCCGCCCCAGCCGGTCCAACGTGTGGACCACAAGCACGTCGCCGGCTCTGGCGTGACGTAACGCGTCCTGGAGCCCCGTGCGATCGGTGGTGGCGCCGGACTTCTTGTCCGAGAAGACCGTTTCGATGCCGGCGGCCGCCAAGGCGTCCAGTTGCCGGGCCAGATCTTGTTTCACCGTTGACACACGCGCATACCCAATCTCCATGCCTAAAACCGTACCGAAAGTTGTCCCTGTGACGGGCCATTGTGGCGGGGGTTTTGGAACAACAAACGGGACAGTCAGATTAAGCGGCATCTAGACGATCCTGTCAGTTTCAGAAGTCGTCTGCACAGAATGTCCGAAGTCGTCTGCACTGGATGTATGTCGGCACGCAGAAACCGCGCTTTCGGCGGTGGCCGGTGCGGGGGCGCAAGCGGCCGGGAGCCGCCTGGTTTTAAAGCCTGGCGTAGGCCCAGCCGCCCCATTGGGGCTGGGCAAGGTGGGTGATGGCCGCGGGAACCATGCCCATGCCGGGCGCGAGGTCCTTTTCTTCCAGGCCGGCGGAGCGCACGCTGTTGCCGCAGGCGAGGATACGCACGTCCAGTTGCCGGGCGCTTTTGACGGCTTCGGTAGCGGGTGAGTTTGTGGCCAGGAGTTTCACACCCGGGCCCCGGACAACCACTTCAATCCCGGTTCCCGGGGTGAGTGCGGCGCGGGCGTTGGCGGCGCTGCGGAGGATGCCGGTCAGGGCGTCCTGCTCAAGCGGCCCGACGGTGTGAATGACTAAGCCCCTGCCGCTGCCGTCGTTGGCGGTTTCTGCGGGCGGCCCTGTTTATGGGCACATTACTCGGTTGTTTCACTCAGCCCGGCGAGGGCCGTGCGGAGGCGGGTGCCGGCGTCGTCTGCTATTTCTTTGACGGAAGGGGCGCCGCTGAGCTGGACCATGGTCTGGGGGTCGATTGCTTCCACCGTGGTCACGTCTGCATCCTTGTTCCGGCGCACCACGACATTGCACGGCAGCAGGGCGCCGATTTCAGGTTCGGCGGCAAGGGCGCGGCTGGCAAGAGCCGGATTGCAGGCGCCGAGGATGACGTAATCCCCGACGGCGTCTGCTGCTTCAGTGCCAAGCTTGGCTTCGAAGGTGGACCGGACGTTTATTTCCGTCAGGATTCCGAACCCCTGCGCCGCAAGGGCCTCGCGGGTGCGCTGCAGCGCTTCCGCCCAGGGAAGGGAGACGGTGGTGGCCAGGGTGTACGTCATGGTGCTCCTCGAAGTTGCTCGACGGTCCGCTGATTAGGCAAGGGAGAGGAAAAGCTTCTCCAGGTCCTTCTTGTCCATGGTTGCATCTTTTTGGACAATGCACTGCTCCAGCCCGGTGGCAATGATGGCGAAACCGGCACGGTCAAGGGCCTTCGACACGGCGGCGAGCTGGGTGACGACATCCTTGCAGTCCCGGCCTTCCTCGAGCATCCGGGTAACGGCGGCGAGCTGGCCCTGGGCGCGCTTGAGGCGGTTGAT
>NZ_JARDJH010000100.1:0-683 GCF_039907755.1 Pseudarthrobacter sp. CC12
GACATCGCGGTCTACCAGGAGCTGGCTGAGAAGAACGGCATGAAGATCGTGGCCGTCACCGAAACCCACATCCACGCCGACTACCTCTCCGGCACCCGCGAGCTGGCCGCCGCCACCGGCGCCAAGATCTACGTCTCAGGGGAGGGCGGACCGGACTGGCAGTACGAATTCGACGGCGAACGCCTCTACGACGGCGACAAGATCACCATCGGCAACATCAGCATCCAGGCCGTCCACACCCCCGGCCACACCCCCGAGCACCTGTCCTTCCTGGTCACCGACGGCGCGTTCAGCGACAAGCCCGGCTACCTGCTCTCCGGAGACTTCGTCTTCTCCGGCGACCTGGGCCGCCCGGACCTGCTGGACGAAGCAGCCGGCGGCATCGACACCCGCTTCGAAGGCGCCAAGCAGCTCTTCGCCAGCCTCCGCGACAAGTTCCTGACCCTGCCCGACTACGTCCAGGTCCACCCCGCCCACGGCGCCGGCAGCGCCTGCGGCAAGGCCCTGGGTGCCATCCCGTCCTCCACCGTGGGTTACGAACGCCTCTACGCCTGGTGGGGCCCGTACCTGGCCGCCAACGATGAGCAGGGCTTCATCGACGAACTCCTCGATGGCCAGCCTGACGCCCACGCCTACTTCGGCCGGATGAAGCGCGAAAACCGTGAAGGCCCTGCTGTCATGGG
>NZ_JARDJH010000101.1:0-611 GCF_039907755.1 Pseudarthrobacter sp. CC12
GACACCGCCCGGGCGGCCGGGGATGACCGGTCCCGTGGCCAGGTCATGGCCGACACCCTCATCGAACGCCTCACCGGCACCCCCGGCGGCATCACCGGGGTCCAGATCCAGCTCGTCATGACCGACCGCACCCTCCTCCGGGCCGACGCAGAACCAGCACGGCTCCCCGGCTACGGCACCATCCCGGCAGAACCGGCTCGGGCCATCGCCCTCGCCGGCGGGCCAGCCGCGGCCAACCCACTGGCCGGGCCGTCGGGTATGGAAGAACTCGACCTCTGGGTCCGGCGGCTTTACACCGTTCCGGGCAGCGGCGAGCTCGTGGCGATGGACTCCACAGCCCGGCTCTTCCCGGCCGGGTTGAAACGGTTTCTTCAGGTCCGTGACGACACCTGCCGCACCCCGTACTGCGACGCCCCGATCAGGCACCACGACCACATCACCGCCTGGCACACCGGTGGACCCACCAGCGTGAATAATGGCCAGGGTTTGTGCGAAGCGTGCAACCACACCAAGGAAACCCCCGGCTGGACGGCCCAAACCATCCAGGGACAGCGGCATATCGTCGCAACCACCACCCCCACCGGCCACACCTACCACTCCACCGCCCCACC
>NZ_JARDJH010000102.1:0-610 GCF_039907755.1 Pseudarthrobacter sp. CC12
GTCAGCATTCGACGACGTTGACGGCGAGGCCGCCCATGGCGGTTTCCTTGTATTTGTCGCTCATGTCCTTGCCGGTTTCGCGCATGGTGATGATGACTTCGTCGAGGGAGACGCGGTGGGTGCCGTCGCCCCAGAGCGCCATTTTCGCGGCGTTGATGGCTTTCGCGGCGGCGATCGCGTTCCGTTCGATGCAGGGGACCTGGACCAGCCCCCCGATCGGGTCACAGGTCAGGCCCAGGTTGTGTTCCATCGCGATTTCCGCGGCGTTCTCCACCTGGGCGGGCTTGCCGCCCATAACTTCGGCCAGGCCCGCGGCGGCCATCGAGGACGCGGAGCCGACCTCGCCCTGGCAGCCGACCTCGGCCCCGGAGATCGAGGCCTGTTCCTTGTAAAGCACCCCCACGGCGCCGGCAGCGAGCAGGAACCGCACCACCACATCATCCCGGTCCGCCTGCGTTGCCTGGTCCATGCCCGGGGCGAAATGCAGGGCGTAGAACAACACCGCGGGGATGATCCCGGCCGCCCCGTTCGTGGGCGCGGTGACCACCCGGCCGCCGGAGGCGTTTTCCTCGTTCACGGCCAACGCCACCAAGTTAACCCACTCCTGCCA
>NZ_JARDJH010000103.1:0-599 GCF_039907755.1 Pseudarthrobacter sp. CC12
GGGTGGATCAGCTGCCCGGCGGGGGATTCCTTGTAGGCCAGGACCAGGTCCCGGTCCACCGACAGGTAGTTCTGCCCGGCCGGGCTGTAGATCTTCGCGGTGGGGAAGAACGCATCCATGCCAAACGTGCGTGACTCATCCGGCACGATGGGCACAATCCGGTTCCCGAACTTCTTGTCGCGGAGCAGATCCTTGAGCAGGCGCACGAAAGACATGGTGGTTGCGGCCATCTGCTTGCCCGAGCCACGCTTGGCCACCTCGTAGGACTTGGCCTCCGGAAGATCAACAGACCCGTCTCCGCCGCGGCGTTCGGGAACAAAGCCGCCCAATGCGCTCCGCCGTTCAAGAAGGTAGGCGATCTCGGGTGCATCGAAGCCCGGGTGGTAGTAGGGAGGCCGGTACGGGTCGGCGTCGAGTTGTTCATCCGAAATGGGAATGCGCAGGTAATCCCTGAAGTCCTTAAGATCCGCCACCGTGAGCTTCTTCATCTGGTGTGTCGCGTTGCGGCCCTCGAAGTGCGGTCCGAGGCCGTAGCCCTTGACGGTGTGGGCGAGGATGACGGTGGGTTTGCCCTTGAATTCGGTGGCGGCTTTGTAGGC
>NZ_JARDJH010000104.1:0-599 GCF_039907755.1 Pseudarthrobacter sp. CC12
GGGTGGATCAGCTGCCCGGCGGGGGATTCCTTGTAGGCCAGGACCAGGTCCCGGTCCACCGACAGGTAGTTCTGCCCCTTGGGGTTGTAGATCTTCGCGGTGGGGAAGAACGCATCCATGCCAAACGTGCGGGCTTCGTCCGGGATGATCGGGGCGATGTGCTTGCCGAAGTTCTTATCCCGCATCAGGTCTTTCAGGAGCCTGACGAACGCCATGGTGGTCGCGGCCATCTGCTTGCCCGAGCCACGCTTGGCCACCTCGTAGGACTTGGCCTCCGGCAGCACGATCTCGGCGTGGGTGTCGCGGCGCTCCGGGACGGATCCGCCCAGGGCCGCCCGGCGCTCCATCATGTACTTGATTTCCGGGGCGTCGTTACCGGGGTGGTAGTACGGCGGCCGGTAGGAATCCTTCTCCAGCTGCTCGTCGGTGACCGGGATCCGCAGGTGGTCGCGGAACTTCTTCAGGTCATCGAGGGTGAGCTTCTTCATTTGGTGGGTCGCGTTGCGGCCCTCGAAGTGCGGGCCGAGGCCGTAGCCCTTGACGGTGTGGGCGAGGATGACGGTGGGTTTGCCCTTGAATTCGGTGGCGGCTTTGTAGGC
>NZ_JARDJH010000105.1:0-583 GCF_039907755.1 Pseudarthrobacter sp. CC12
GGCAGCCGATCAGGTAGCTGGCCTGGGCGAGGTCTTCGTCGTAAATGCGCTCGATAAGCATCTGGTGCTCTCCTTCATTGTGAAAGGGGATTGGAAGGTTGTTCTGAGATCAGTATAGATACCCCGGGGGGTATCCCGCAAGTGGACTGCGGCCTAGGTTGTTTTCCTGTGGAACGGCCTGCGGAACAGGTGCAGGAGGCCTGTGACGACACGGCTCCTGGCTCCTGGAGGCTGGTCTTCGGCGGCTTGTTGATAGGTGACAGGGTGGCCTGCCCGGTACCACTCGGTGATCCCACCGGCCACGTTGACCGTCTGGTATCCGCGGTCACTGAGGATCCGTGCGGCCTGGCTGCTGCGTTTCCCTGATCCGCACAACAGGTAGATCGTGCTGTTGGGCAGGTCCGCGAGCCGGGAGGGCAGCTCATCGAGGGGAATGTTCAGGCTCCCCGGAACATGCGCGGTGGCGTGTTCCACCCGGCTTCGGACGTCCACCAGTGCGGCGCGGGGCCACGCTATGGCGAGTTCTTCTGCCGTGACAGTGCGGAAAGCGTGCTGGCCCGTCATGGTGTGTCAGGCGTGCTGG
>NZ_JARDJH010000106.1:0-581 GCF_039907755.1 Pseudarthrobacter sp. CC12
GCAGCCGATCAGGTAGCTGGCCTGGGCGAGGTCTTCGTCGTAAATGCGCTCGATAAGCATCTGGTGCTCTCCTTCAGTTGAAAGGGGATTGGAAGGTTGTTCTGCAATCAGTATAGATACCCCCGGGGGTATCACGCAAGTGCACTGCGGCCTAGGTTCTCTTCCTGTGGAACGGCCTGGGGAGCAGGTGCAGGAGACCTGTGACGACACGGTTCCTGGCCGCCGGAGGCTGGTCTTCGGGGGCATGTTGATAGGTGACAGGGTGGCCAGCCCGGTACCACTCGGTGATTCCGCCGGCCACGTTGACCGCGGTGTATCCGCGGTCGGTGAGGATCCGTGCGGCCTGGCTGCTGCGTTTCCCTGATCCGCACAGCAGGTAGATGGTGGTGTTGGGCAGGTCCGCGAGCCGGGAGGGCAGTTCATCCAGGGGAATGTTCAGGCTCCCCGGAACATGCGCGGTGGCGTGTTCCTCCCGGCTGCGGACGTCCACCAGTGCGGCGCGGTGCCACGCTATGGCGAGTTCTTCTGCCGTGACAGTGCGGAAAGCGTGCTGGCCCGTCATGGTGTGTCAGGCGTGCTGG
>NZ_JARDJH010000011.1:0-114325 GCF_039907755.1 Pseudarthrobacter sp. CC12
AACAACCACCGGCCCCACGGCAGCCTCGGAGGCAAAGCACCCATCAGCAGGTGCAACCAACCTACTGACTGAGTACATCTAGGCCGCAGCGCCGGCCGCCCCGCAACGCGGAAGGTCCAATGCCATGAAGAAGACCGCGGCCATCATCATGCTCATCCTCGGGATCCTGCTGACCCTCCCGGGCCTGGGCGCGCTGGCAGGCGGGGCCGTGGCGTCAGCCGTGGGAACCATCCAGGGAGATGGCTACCTCACGTCCGGCACGTCCCGTTTCTCCGTCAGTTCCTACGCCCTGACCTCCCCGCGCGCCGACTCCATCGGAGACGATGTTCCGGGCAGGCTGCCCTTCGACGTCGGCACCCTGCGGCTGCGCGTTGAACCGGTGGCCGCGGACAAACCGGTCTTCATCGGCATTGCCCCGCAGGCCGACGCCGAACAGTACCTCTCCGGGGTTCACCACTCGGAACTGCTCAACATCCGCCAGCGGCCGTTCCGCGCCGAATACCGCGACGTACCGGGCGGCAACCCGGCTTCACCGCCCGCGGACCAGCGCATCTGGACCGCCTCCGCGTCAGGAACGGGAGCGCAGGAGCTCACCTGGAACATCACGCCCGGCACCTGGGAAGTGGTGGTAATGAACGCGGACGCCTCCGCCGGGATCGATGTGCAGGCGCAGGCCGGCTTCCGTTCCGACCTGATCCGGCCGGCCGCCATGGGACTGCTGGTGGGCGGCATCATCGCCCTGCTGATCGGTGTTCCCCTCCTTATTATTGGGGCCGCCGGGCTGGGCCGGCATACAGTTCCCCCAGCGCCATCCCCCGCGGGAACAGCAGCGGCCGAAGGGCTCCCCGGCTACCCGGCCCGGCTCTACGGCGAGATTGATCCGGCCCTTACCCGGTGGATGTGGCTGGTCAAGTGGTTCCTGGCGATACCGCACTTCATCCTGCTCTTCTTCCTCTGGTTCGCATTCGCCATCACCACCATCGTGGCCGGGTTCGCCATCCTGTTCACCGGCCGCTACCCGCGGGCACTCTTCGACTTCAACGTAGGCGTCCTGCGGTGGAACTGGCGTGTGGCCTTCTACGCCTACGCCGCCGTGGGGACTGACCTTTACCCGCCGTTCACGCTAAAACGGGCCAACTACCCCGCCGACTTCGAGGTGGACTACCCACAACGGCTCTCGCGCGGACTGGTCCTGGTCAAGTGGTGGCTCCTGGCCGTCCCCCACCTGCTCCTGGTGGGCGCCTTCGCGGGGACCACGGGAGCTGTCTGGCGGTGGCAGGCCGACGACAACGTCTTCGGCAGCACCTACGAACGGGGTTCCGGCCTGTCCCTGCTCGGCCTGCTGGTGCTGGTCGCGGCAGTGATCCTGCTGTTCACCGGCCGGTACCAGCGCCCGCTCTTCGATTTCATCCTCGGCATCGACCGCTGGATCTACCGTGTCCTGGTGTACACCGCGCTGATGCGGGACGAATATCCGCCCTTCCGGCTGGACCAGGGCGCCGCCGAACCCGGCTGGCCCGCCCCGCCCCTTCCCCCGGCCGTGCCGCCGCCGCCCGTTGCGCCATGACCTTCGGCCCTAGCCCCAGCACGCATCCGCAGGCATGATGGGCGGGACAACGCGGGTCCGATGAGGGAGCAGACATGAGCATTGCCGGGGCACCAATAGCCAGGATCGTAGTGGGCGTCGACGGGTCGGAAGCGTCCGTGGAGGCACTTCGGCAGGCCCAGAGGATGGCCATGCCCCTCGGCGCCAAGGTCCAGGCCCTTGCCTGCTGGGAATACCCGCAAATGTACAGCGGCTACGTGATGATGGGCGTCGAGGGCTTCGAGGAGGGTGCCAGGAAAGTCCTCGACGACGCAGTGGAACAAGCCTTCGGAGGCGAGACACCGGCCAACGTCACGTCGACCCTGGTCCGCAGCCATCCCCGCGAAGCGCTGATCGACGCCAGCCGCGAGGCCGACATGGTCGTGGTGGGCCGGCGGGGGCACGGCGGGTTCGGCGGCCTGCTCCTGGGCTCGGTCAGCTCCGCCATCGTGGCGCACGCGCATTGCCCGGTGCTGGTAGTCCACACTCCGGAGACCGGACCCGGCGGCCCCAAAGGTTCCTGAACGGAACATCGGCGGCAAGGACGGCTGACATCCAAGGCAGGTGATGGTGGTGCCGGCCGGTGAGGTACGACGACGGGCGGCCGCGATGGCGCTCGCCGCCGCCCTGGCGGTCCTCGCCATCATCCTGGCCCTGTTGCTTCCGGCACCCACGGCCGGACCGCCGTCGGCCGCTCCGTCCCCATCAGTGGCGCTTCCGCCGGCGCCGCCGGGATCACCCAGTCCGCCGGCTCCGGGCCGTTCCGCGCCGGCGCAGGAGCTGCAGGAAACCGACACCCCCGAGGCAGGCCAGGCTCCGGTCCAGCCACCCGTGACCGAGCCGCCGGTTCCAGCGCCACCGGTTCCCGAACCAGGGCCACCCGAAGCGCCGGACCAGCCTCCGGAACCGCCCCGGCCGGTGCAGCTTCCGGAGTCCCTCCGCGGCCAGGACCTGACGGTAATCCCCGGCGCCGGCCGCGTAGTGGCCCTCACCTTCGACGCGGGAGCCAACGCGGCAGGGCTGCCAAAAATCCTGTCCGCCCTTGCCGCCCGCGGCGTGCCCGGGACCTTCTTCCTGACCGGGAACTGGGCGGCGAACAACCCGCAGGCCGTGGCGCAGATCGCGGCCGCCGGGCACCGGGTGGCCAACCATTCAATGACCCATCCGGTGTTCACCGGGCTGGGCGATGACCAGATCGTCCAGCAGGTGCGCGGTGCAGAGCAGGCCATCCTGGCGGCCGGTGCCGACCCCAGGCCGCTGTTCCGCTTCCCCTACGGCGAACGCGACGCGCGCACCATCGCGGCGGTCAACACACTGGGCTATGCGGCCGTGAGGTGGACCGTGGACACCCTGGGCTGGAAGGGGACCAGCGGCGGCGTGGACGTCCAAACGGTGGCAGACCGCGTCCAGGCGGGACTGCGGCCCGGCGAAATCGTCCTGATGCACATCGGGTCCAACCCCGACGACGGGACCACGCTCGATGCCGACGCCCTCCCCGGGGTCATCGACCGCGTCACGGCGGCGGGGTATGGTTTCGCCACGCTCGACGCCCTGCTGGGCCACTGACCCCGGGCCGGAACAGGACCAATGGCTCTCCCCCGCACCCCTGTGGGGCCAGATACTGGAACGGAAAGCGGGCGGCTGGCGTCCGCCTTCATGGGACCGGAGGTCGCGGAAGTGTACGGCTGGAACGATGGCATGGGCCTGTGGGGCTATGTCCTGATGAGCATCAGCATGGTGGTGGTCTGGGGTGCGATCATTACCGGCATCGTGCTGCTGGCCCGTTCCCTGCGGGCACCCTCCCCCTACGGCGCCCATCCACAGCCCCCTCGGACGGCCGAGGACGTACTGGCCGAGCGCTTCGCCCGCGGGGAGATCGACGCCGCGGAATACCAAAACAGGTTGGCCGTCCTGCGCGGCCACCCGGGTCCCTGAGACCGTCCTTCCCGCAGGCAAAAGGACAGTGGGCTGCAGCCATGCCACTCTCTGAATTCGAGAAACGCGAACTCGACCTGATCAGCAATGCCCTGGAGTCGGAAGACCCAAGGCTGGCAGCCCTGCTCAACAAGGATGCCTTTGCCGTTTCGCTGCGTACCCGCTTCCGGCGCGGACTGGCCCTGGTTGCCGCGGGCGCGGCCGTCCTGATCCTGGGGCTGGTGGTCCGGGTCCCGCTGCTGGGTATCGCGGGGTTCGCGGTCATGAACGGGGCAGCCTACTGGGCCATCAAGGACCTCCGCTGGTCCCTGCGCACCACCAACCGCCATGTCACCCAACTGGAAGGCAACAGCGAATAAGCGTCAGGGCGCGGCAGTGGAATGGGCCGCGCCGGCGTCAGCCTTGGCTCCGGCTTCCGGGGCGTGCACCACCAGCACCGGGCAGTAGGCATGGCTCACGCAGGCTGAACTGACCGATCCGGGCACGAAGTTTCCGTGCCCCCGCCTCCCGACAATCAGCAGTGAGGCGTTTCGGCTCGCATCGATCAGTGCGGGGCCGGGCCTGCCGCGCACCAGGCGGGGGTGCACGAAGGACGGCACCTCACCGAAAGCGTCCGCCAGCGTCTGTTGGAGTACCTGGTCGGCGGCATACTTGAAGCCCTCGATCCCCACGGCGAGGTACACCCCGTAGCCCGCTGGAACGTCCCAGCACGCCCAGGCTTCCACCGGTGCTGAGAGGGGCTCCGCCATGGCCCGGGCCACCCGCAGCGCTGCGACGGATGCCTCGGATCCGTCCACTCCCACAATGATCCTGGGACGCTGGCCGGAGCCGTGCACCGCCGCCCCGTTCCCATGTTCTGCCACGTTGCCTCCTGTTTCCTCCCACCCCAGCGTGGACCGGAAGGGGTGCGGAGAACAGGGCCAAAGGTCATCACGGCGGAACGCTGCTGTAGTACCGGCCGCAGCCGCGGCGGCGACCTGCGGGGCCGGCCGGACTTTGGTCCCTTCCCGCGCACCGCTGCGCAGGGAACAATGGGACCAGGCCCTTCCCGGGGGCCGCCCCGCGCAGGCGGGTTGAATCGTGGAGATTGTGGGAGCGTTCGGTGCAGATGCATGAGACTGGGGCTGATGAAGCGGCGGGATCTCCCGGGCAGGTCCGTGTGTTCATCCTTGATGACCACGAACTCGTCCGGCAGGGGCTGAAGGACCTGTTGGAGGGCGAAGGGTTCCTCGTGGTGGGCGAGAGCGGGTCCGCGGCAGAAGCCACGCGGCGCATCCCCGCGCTGCACCCGGACATCGCCATCCTCGACGGCCGGCTTCCGGACGGCACGGGGATCGAGGTCTGCCGGGATGTGCGCTCGCTTGATCCCCGCCTGCGCTGCCTGATCCTCACCAGCTACGACGACGAACAGGCCCTCCGGGGAGCGGTCCTGGCCGGCGCATCCGGGTACATCCTGAAGCAGATCAGGAGTGATGACCTCCTGGCCGGAATCCGGAGGGCTGCTGCCGGTGAGTCACTCTTTGATCCGGGAGTTGAGCAGCAGATCATTGCGGGCCTGTCCACAGCGCCTACCGACCCCCGGCTGGACGGCTTGAGCGCGCAGGAGAAGAAGGTCCTGGCCCTGATCGGCCAGGGGCTGACCAACCGCCAAATCGGCGATGACCTGTTCCTGGCCGAAAAAACCGTCAAGAACTACGTTTCGTCGATCCTGGCCAAACTGGGCTTCGAGCGCCGGACGCAGGCAGCAGTCTTCGTCACCAGGAGTTCCACGGACCCTGCCTGACGCCGCCGCCTGGGGCTACGCCAGCGGGACCGACCATTTCAGGCAGGTGCCCATGCCGGGCGCACTGTCAATGGTGCAACTGCCCTTCAGCTGGACTGCGCGTTGGCGCATGTTCGCCAGGCCGCTTTCGTGGCCCGGTTCGGCGAAGCCCCGGCCGTTGTCGCTGATGAGGAGCTGCACCTGGTCCCGGCCCACGGACACCGACACCTGGATGTCTTCCGCCCCCGAGTGCCGCAGGGCATTGCTGAGCCCCTCCGACGCCACGGACAGCAGGTGGACGGCCACGTCTTCCCCCACCGAATCCACCGGCCCGTCCAGGGACACCTTGGGCGTCACCGCATAGCTGCGGGAGCTTTCCCTGACCACGCGCAGGATCCGGCCGGTCAACGGTTCGCGTTCCTCGTCAGCGGTCCTGAGCGAGTAGATGGTGTCCCGCAGCTTGCGGATGGTGTCATCGAGTTCGGTGGTCACGGCGGCAATCCGTTCGTGCGCTACCGGGTCAAGGGTGTAGCGGCGCAGGCTCTGGATGCTGAGTCCGGCTGCGAACAGTCGCTGGATCACCAGGTCATGCAGGTCCCGGGCAATCCGTTCCCGGTCGGTGAAAAGGAGGTTCTGTTCACGCAGTGCGTTCACGCGGGCCAGGTCCAGCGCCAGGCCGATGCGGCTTCCAAAAACGGCACTGGACTCCGCTTCCGCCTGCGTGAACACGGGGGCCCCGTGGGCGCGGGCCAGGAGGAGCACCCCGTTGTTGGCGGAACTGTGCCCCAGCGGGCACACCAGGACGGAGCCGAGCTTCTCCGCCACCTCGCCGTCGAAAACCTGACGCGGGTCCCGCGCCACGAATGAGCCGCCGTCCTGGATGACGTTGGACACGGCACTGGAGGCCATCAGTTCCTGGCCCGACTGGAGGCCCTGGACACCAAGGCATGACCGGCACCTCAGGGCTCCGTCACCGGCAGGAACGGCGATCACCGCAAGCACCGAGTCGGAGACCTTCAATGCGGTGCCGGCAACGAGGTCGAGGTTATCCGGGTCCCCCGGTTGGGAGGCCATGATTAAGCGGCTGCTCAGTTCCATGCCTGCTTCCAGCCATCGCTGCCGCCGGCTACTGTCTTCAAAGTGGCGGGCATTCTGGATTGCCACTCCGGCCGCGGCCGCCAAGGCAACGGCGAGATCCTCATCCTCCGCGGTGAAATCCTGGCCCCCCTGCTTCTCGGTCAGGTAGAGGTTTCCGAACACTTCGTCGCGTACGCGGACAGGGACGCCAAGGAAGGTCTTCATGGGCGGATGGTTCGGCGGAAACCCGGAGGTGATGGGGTGCCGGCCCAGGTCGTGGAGGCGCAGGGGCTTCGGTTCGCGGATGAGCAGGCCCAGGACGCCATGGCCGGTGGGCAGCTCGCCAATGGCACGGATACCTTGCTCATCGATGCCCACGGTTATGAAGTGGCTCAGCCTGCGGTCCTCGCCGATGACACCCAGCGCGCCGTACCCCGCCCCAACCAAGGCACAGGCAGAACGGACAAGGCGGTCCAAAACGGCCTCCAGGCTAAGGTCCTGGGCGAGCGCAACCACGGCCGCCAACAGTCCGTTGATCCGTTCCTGGTTGTCCGGCGGTTCGTCTCCCCGGACAGCGAAGTCCCGGAGCAGGTCCTCCACCGTGTCCCGCGTCGGGGACCGCCACGGTTGCTCAGTGCCCACGTCCCACCTCCTGCGGAAGGAACCTGCGGCGCTGCGGATCCCTGGCGCGGTCTAAGTGTCCGAAACGGAAGTGCCGGCCTCCGCCCCCAATTCCGCCTTCACATGAGCATGAAGACGCTTCTCCTCCAATGGTAGGAGAGCAGGGCGAAAAATACCCTCAGTAGTCTTGGTATCGGCCCCCGGCCCGTTGGGCGGGACCTTCTTCCCTAGCCGCGGCGGGCCCACCGCCCTAGGCTACGGCCATGAACAGCGCAGCGACAGAACCGGAAATCAAGGAACTCGGCGTCCACGACTGCTGGCGGTACCTCCGATCCACGTCCCTTTGCAGGATCGCCTTCACCGACGGGGGCGGGGTGGAAAACTACCCCGTGAACTTTGTCCCCACCAACGGCACGCTGCTCATCCGTACCGGCGAAGGAACAAAGCTGGCCTCCCTTCCGGACCGGAAGGCGGTGGCCGTCGAAGCGGACGGAATGAACCAGTACGGCACCATCGCCTGGAGCGTCATCCTGAAGGGCCATGCCATGGTGGTGTCCGACGACGAGGAAATCAGGGATGCCATGGAGGCGGGCCTGTCCCCGTGGCAGCCGGGCCGGAAAAACGTCCTGGTCCGGATCACGCCGGAGGACATCAACGGCCGCCGGTTCGTCATCTCTGCCCCAACCCATTGGTGGCCGCCCCGGGAGCCCACCGCAGACTAGGCCATGCAGCCCCACCCCTCACCACTCACGAAGAACCAGCAAAGGATGGTCCCCATGGCACCTGCCAAGCCAATCGCCGTCGGCATCTCTGAAACTTCCGCGGCCAATGCTGCCCTGATGTGGGCAGCTGCCCGGGCCAACCGGCTCCACTGCCCGCTCGCCGTCGTGAACGTTGTTGACGACCGTTGGATGGCAGCAGAAGTCCTGCCCTACCTGGAAGTCCTGCGTGAATCCGGCCTTGGGCTGCTGAAGGAGGCCGGCGAAAAGGCCACCGCCGCCCAACCGGGCCTGGAGGTCTCGCTGCAGCTCCTCGAAGGCGGCGTGGGGGCTGCACTGGGTGATTATTCCAAGAATGCCTCCATGCTTGTCATCGGGACCAGCGGGCACAACCGCGGCGCCCTGAAGGACCGGGCGCTCCAGGCGGCTGCAACGGCCGAGTGCCCCGTGGCCGTCATCGGCGACGGCCAGTCGGAGGGCCGCGGCATCCTGGTCGGCGTGGACGGGTCACGGGAGGCAACCCAGGCAGTAGCGTTCGCGGCCGCCGAAGCGGACGCGCTGGGCGAGGAGCTGACCATTCTCTACGCTTTCACCGGCCCCAACCGGTGGATCGCTGCAGGACTCCCGCAGAGCAGCTTCGCCACCCATGTGGTCGAGGAGGAACGGATCGTGCTGTCCGAAACAGAGGCCGGCCTCCGGCAGGACTATCCGGACCTCGCGGTACACGCCGTCATGGAAACCGTGCTGGAACCGGCGGACGCCCTGCTGCGCGCTGCCGCCGGCGCCCGGCTGCTGGTCCTGGGAAGCCGCGGAAAAGGTGGCTTCGGGAGGTTCGTCCTGGGGTCCACGGCGCATGCCGTGCTCACCCAACCACCGTGCCCCACCGTGATCACCCGGATGCACAAGCAACACGACGGCTGACCGGGCCTGCCGCCTGGCCGCACGATGCCGATACCTGCGGACCCCAGTGCACCGCGCCCGGGAGTGGACATGCGCCGTTCCCGGGACGGGCTCTCCACCACCGAAGTACGTGAGCGGACCGCTGCCGGGCGGGTCAACAGTGTGCCGACGGCAACCAGCAGGAGTGCCGGCGAGATCATCCAGGCGAATGTGTTCACCCTCTTCAACGCGGTGGTGGGAGGGTGTTTCATCCTGCTGCTGGTTTTGGGCCAGTGGCGGGATGCGCTCTTCGGCCTGTCAGCAGTCAGCAACTCACTGATCGGCATTATCCAGGAGTACCGGGCCAAGCGGTCCCTCGACCAGCTGGCCATATTGCAGGCAGCCAGGAACATGGTGGTCCGGAACGGTGCCCGGGAAGTCATCTCCTCGGAAGATCTGGTTCCTGATGACCTCGTTGTGCTCAATGCCGGAGACCAGGTCACGGCAGACCTGTTGCTTATCGGCAACAGCCCGCTCGAAGTTGACGAGTCCCTGCTGACCGGCGAATCCGAGCCCGTCCCCAAACAGGACGGGGCCGTCCTGCTGTCCGGTTCACTGATCCTCGCGGGAAACGGGCAAGCCACCGTGCTCCGGGTTGGACCTGAAACGTCCGCTTACCGGCTGGCCGCCGAGGCACGGCGGTTCTCCCTGGTCACGTCGGAGATCCGCAGGAGCCTGGAGAAAGTCTTCACCGTCATCACCTGGCTGCTCCTGCCCGTTGCCTTGCTGCTCACTAATGCGCAGATGCAGGACCAGGGCGGTTGGGGCGGAGCGATGGGATCGGGACGGTGGGTACCGGCGGTCGTGGGAGCCGTCGCCGGCATCATGGCCATGATTCCCTTGGGGCTCCTCCTGATGACCAGCGTGGCGTTTGCCGTCGGCGGGCTCCGGCTTGCCCGCCAGAAAGTCCTGATCCAGGAACTCGCCGCCGTGGAAGTACTGGCACGGGTGGACGTCCTTTGCCTGGATAAAACGGGCACGCTGTCCTCCGGCTCCATGGTCTTCGATGCCGTCCACCATGCCGGGGACGTCCGCCCAGGCGGGTGGCGGCGGGCGGTGGAATGGTTTGGCGCCAGCCCGGACGCGAGCAGTACCGCTGCGGCGATCGGGGCAGCCTTTCCTGCCGACATTCCGCTCACGGAGCAGGATTCAGTCCCGTTCTCCTCCGCCCGGAAGTGGAGTTCGGTGACGTTCGCGCCGGAATCCGCCGCTCCCGGAACGTGGGTCCTCGGAGCCCCCGACTCGGTGCTCGGCTCCCCGGGCTGCGGCAAGGTGCACGGCATGGCGGTTGCCCTCGCATCCACCGGGCTGAGAACGCTGGCACTGGCACATCTTCCGGGACCGCTGCCGCCGGATGCCGCAGGGACTGACCTGCCGCCGGAGCTGGTGCCGGTCCTGCTGCTCACCTTCCGTGAGAGCATTCGTGCCGACGCCGCGGAAACTCTGGAATACTTCCGCCGGCAGGGGGTTGCCGTCAAGATCATCTCCGGTGACGATCCCCGGACGGTGGCAGCGCTGGCCCGCGGGGTGGGCTTTGGAACCGGGACTGCCTACGACGCACGGACGCTTCCCGCCAATCCGCTCCTGCTGGAGGAAGTCGTCGAGTCCCAAGACCTCTTCGGAAGTGTGACGCCATCCCAGAAGCGGGACCTGGTCCAGGCCATGAAGCGACGGGGACATACCGTGGCAATGACCGGGGACGGAGTGAACGACGTCCTGGCCCTCAAGGAGGCGGACCTGGGAATCGCCATGGACTCGGCGTCGCCTGCGACCAAGGCCGTGGCACGTATGGTCCTCCTCGACGGGCGTTTCGAAAGGCTGCCCGCTGTAGTGGACGAGGGACGCCGCGCCATCAGCAACATCGAACGCGTCTCCCTGGTCTTCCTGAGCAAGACCGTCTACGCAACGGTCATCTCCGTGGTCACCGGCATCCTGTTACTGGCCTTTCCGTTCCTGCCGCGCCAGCTTTCCGCCCTGGACGGCCTGACCATCGGCCTGCCGGCGTTCTTCCTGGCCCTGCAGCCAGGCGGCCAGCGCTACGCCGCCGGGTTCCTGCGGCGTTCCCTGACCTTCGCGGTCCCGGCAGGAATCTGCACGGCCCTGTGCGTCCTGGCGGTCAGCGCGTATGGGCAGTTATGGGGCGGACACAGCCTTGCGTCCGCGCAGTCTGCGGCCACCATAACCCTGGGACTGGTGGCGGCGTGGATCCTGGTGATGGCATCGCGCCCCCTCAACTGGACCAAGGTGCTGATCCTCGCCGGGATGTACGCGGGACTGGTCCTGTTGTTCAGCCTCCCATTGACGCAGGACTTCTTCCGGGTGGAGTGGCCGCCCTCCGGACTCCTTGCCGTGTCCGTTGCGGTTGCGGTTGCCGGGTGCCTGGCCATCGAAATTGTTGGCCGTTTCACCCGCCGGCCGTCCACGCCTGCCCGCGGAACAGGGCTGGGACCTTTGACTCTGGAACCGGATTCCCGGGAAGGGGATGGTGGAACTGCCGGGCAACGCGATGGACCGGCATCCACCTGAGCAGGAGACAACAATGAATGACCTGATGAAATGGTTCGACAACCGCCGCTCCCCCATGGACGTCATCGAACGGCTTTTTGAAGGCGATGTGGGGACGTCCGCCATCCGGGTTGAAGAGATGGTGGACGGCAATACGCTGGTGGTGCGGGCCGAACTGCCTGGCGTCGACCCGGAGAAGGACGTGGACGTGACGGTCACCGACGGCGTCCTGACGATCAAAGGCGAACGGCAGGAAAAGAAGGAACACAAGGACAAGGACAGCTACCGTTCCGAGTTCCGCTACGGTTCGTTTGTCAGGCGGATTCCCCTCCCAAGTGGAGTTCAGCAGGGCGACGTAACGGCATCGTACAAGGATGGAGTCCTAGAAGTCCGGGCGCCAATGCCGGACCAGGGGCAGGCAGCCGCGGCGTCGAAGATCCCCATCAGCCGGGGTTAGGGACAGCCAGGTTACGACGCCGGTGCCTGGCCCTGTGAGGGCCAGGCAGTTTATTGCCCCTTGGCCAGGGCTGCCTCCGCCGCCGCAATGACGGGCAGCGTCCTGACATAGGTATCAGGATTCAGGGACACCGAGTCGATCCCCTCCCTGACCAGGAACTCCGCCAGGTCCGGATGGTTGCTGGGCCCCTGTCCGCAGATTCCGATTTTGATGCCGGCGGCGTGGGCCTTGCTGATCGCCTGGGCAATCATGGACATCACTGCCGGGTCCCGCTCATCGAACAATCCTGCAAGCTCCTCGGAGTCGCGGTCCACACCCAGCACCAGCTGGGTGAGATCGTTGGACCCGATGGAGAAGCCGTCAAAACGCTTGGCGAATTCCCCGGCCAGGACCACGTTGGACGGGATTTCGCACATCATGTAGAGCTGGAGCCCTTCCTGGCCGCGGACCAGCCCTTGCTCCTCCATCGCCTCGATGACCTGGTCCGCCTCGCGCACGGTGCGGCAGAACGGAACCATGACAATGACGTTGCCGAATCCAGCCCGTTCCCGCACGCGTTTGAGGGCCCTGCACTCCAATGCGAACCCTTCACGGTAGTGGCTGCTGTAGTAGCGTGAAGCGCCGCGGAACCCCAGCATGGGATTTTCCTCTGCACGCTCGAAAGCACTGCCGCCAATGAGGTGGCTGTATTCGTTGCTCTTGAAGTCGCTGAGCCGGACGATCACCGGCTTGGGGTGGAATGGCGCCGCGATCTTGGCTATTCCGGTTGCCAGCACGTCGATAAAGTATTCCTGCGGATCCGGGTAGCCGCTGGTGAGCTGCCGTATCAGGGCCGCCTCTTCCGGATCCGCAACTTTTTCGGGATGGACCAGTGCCATCGGGTGGATGCGGACCAGGTTGTTGATGATGAACTCCATGCGGGCCAGGCCCACGCCGGCGGCGGGTAAACGCCACCACTTGAAGGCTGCCGCCGGGCTCGCAATGTTGATCATCACGGCCGTGCGGGTGGCTGGCAGTGCATGCATGTCCACGTCTTCCACGGAGAACTCCAACAGCCCCTCGTAGACGCGGCCCTCCTCGCCTTCCGCGCAGGACAAGGTGACCTCGACGCCGTCGGAAAGCACCTCGGTGGCGTTGCGGGACCCCACGACGGCGGGCACCCCCAATTCGCGGCTGACGATCGCTGCGTGGCTGGTTGGACCGCCGTGGTCGGTGATGATGCCCGCGGCCCGCTTCATGATGGGCACCCAGTCCGGGTCAGTCATCCGGGTGACCAGCACGGAGCCATCAACAAAGGACTCGATGTCCTTTGCATCCTGGACCACGCATGCCCGGCCTTTGGCGATGGAGTCGCCGATTGCTGCTCCGGTGACGAGGACCCGGCCGGGCTTTGCCAGGTGGTACGTGCGGAAGCTGGACGTGCTCCGGCGCGCCTGCACCGTTTCCGGCCGGGCCTGCACCATGAAGAGTTCGCCGGTCACGCCGTCCTTGGCCCACTCCATATCCATCGCACGGCCGTAGTGGTCTTCTACGGCCACTGCCCACCGGGCCAGCAGGACCACTTCCGTGTCATTCAGCACCAGCGAGCGCTGCTCCTGCTCCGTAGTATCGACCATCCGGGTCCGGGCATCCCCGCCCTGGCTGTAGACCATCTTGCGTTCTTTGGCCCCGATCTCCCTCTCGATGACCGGACTGAAGCGCTGGTCTGCGAGGAGCCCCTTAAAGACCTGGTACTTGTCCGGGTTGATGGTCCCCTGCACCACTGTCTCCCCCAGTCCCCAGGCCCCACTGATAACCACCACGCCGGGGAATCCGGATTCGGTATCGAGCGAGAACATCACGCCGGATGCGCCAACGTCCGAACGGACCATACGCTGCACGCCGACGGACAGGGCAACGTCCATGTGGCCGTACCCCTTCATTTCGCGGTAGCTGATGGCCCGGTCCGTAAACAACGAGGCGTAGCAGCGCCGGCACGCGTCGAGGACCCCGCGCTCGCCGGCCACGTTAAGGAAGGTTTCCTGCTGCCCGGCAAAGCTGGCATCCGGCAGGTCTTCCGCTGTGGCGCTGCTGCGGACCGCAACGGAAACCGAGGGCTGCCCGGCCCGTTGGCAGAGGTTCCGGTAGTGCTCCTGGATGTCCGCGGCGATGTTTTCCGGAAAAGTTGCCTGCAGGAAGAGCTCACGGATCGCGGCCCCCGCCTGGCGCAGCGTGAGGGTCCCGGCGCGCTGTTCCTCCATGTGCATCTTGATCCGGGGCTCCAGGTTATTGGCAGCAAGGAATGCCCGGTAGGCGGCCGCAGTGGTGGCGAAGCCTTCGGGAACCCTGACTCCTGCGGATTGGAGGGCCCGGCTGAGCTCCCCGAGGGAGGCGTTCTTTCCTCCCACGGAGGGGATGTCCGCGATTCCGGTGTCCTCGATCCATACGACGTTCGCGACTGTAACGGAGGATTCTGCGGCGGCACTCATGGCTCGATTCTTGCCGGGGGCAGCAGGGGGCAGTCAGAGGCTTTGGTCCTTGGTGCGGCGCAGGCGCCCCCGGACGGATTTGTGGATCCAGTCCGCCAGCAGGACAGCGGGGGCTGCCAGGAGGGCGAGGAGGAGCCCTTCGGGGGGCGGCGGGGACTGGCCCAGCAGCGCAGCGAGCGACGGCAGGTACAGGCACGCCCCCAGGATGGCAGCTTCTGCGAGCACGGCCCAGACCAGGAGCCGGTTCGTTCCCCAGCCCAGTTTCCATGGGGGCACCGTTGCGCTCCGGCAGGCAAAGGCGTTTGCGAGTTGTCCCAGGACGACGGCGGTGAAGGCGGCCCCGGAAGCGGCCATCTGCAAGGGCACCTGTGGGTCCCGTCCCCGGGTCCAGCCGCCGCCTGCCAGGACAGCGGAGAACACGGCCATTTCGACTGCTGCTTCCACCGGGCCCAGGATGCAGAACACGCGGATGATCAGGCGCCGGTCCATGAGGTGCCGGCGTTCGGGCGGCTGGGTCAGCACGCGCCTCCCCGGCGGCTCGGCACCCAGGGCGAGCGCCGGCAGCAGGTCGGTGCCGATGTCCAGGGCGAGGATCTGGAGGACACCCAGGGCCAGCGGAAAGTGGCCGCCGGAGAGCGCCCAGATGACGAAGGGGGTCAGTTCGGCCACGTTGTCGGTGAGGTGGTAGGTGAGGAAACGGTGGATGTTGGCGTACGTTGCCCGGCCTTGTTCGATGGCGGCCACAATGGTGCCGAAGTGGTCATCGAGGAGGACCAGGTCCGCGGCTTCGCGCGCCACGTCGGTTCCGCTCAGGCCCATGGCCACCCCGATGTCGGCTTCACGCAGGGCCGGGCCGTCGTTGACGCCGTCGCCGGTCATGGCTACCACGTGCCCGCGGGACTGCAGGGCCCTGGCGACCCGAAGTTTTTGCTCGGGTGAGACCCTGCTGACCACCACTCCGTCACGGTCCAGGAGTGCTCCGAGCACCTGGTCGTCTTCCGGCAGTGCTGCGCCTTCCAGTACGTATTCCGGCGTTCCCGTCAAACCAATCTGCCGGGCGATCGCGGCGGCGGTGGCCGGATGGTCGCCGGTAATCATGGCCACCCTTAGACCTGCCTGCCGGGCTGTGCGGATCACGTCCCCGACATCCGGCCGCGGCGGGTCCTGCAGCCCGATCAGGCCCAGCAGTTCCATGCCCGTTTCGAGCTCCGCTGCGGCGGCGGACTGCCATGTTCCAGGGGCGCCTCCAAGCCGCCGGCGGGCCACCGCAATGACACGCAGGCCCATGTTCGCCATCACGTCCACCTGGTCCCTGACCGGGCCAGGAACGGACTCGCATACGGGAAGGACGGTTTCCGGGGCACCTTTACAGAAAAGGTCCTGCCCCACGATCGCTGACTCCCTGCGCCGGGCAGGATCGAACGGGAACCGCCGCGACGGCACGGGCCCGGACACTGTGCCCGTAAGCCTGCGTGCCAGGACGTCCATGGCCGCTTCCATCGGATCACCCTGGGCACGCCATTGTCCGTCGTGGAGCTCGGCACGGCCCTGGGAAGCGGTGCGGGCAGCGAGCGCGGCCTGGGCAGCTTTCTCGACGCCACGGCCTTCGATGTGCGCCTCAGGGGCGTAACCGTCCCCTGCCACGTGGATGGCGCCGTCGGCCGTGAAGACTTCGACGGCGTTCATCCGGTTCTGCGTCAGGGTCCCGGTTTTGTCCGTGCAAATAAAAGTGGTTGAGCCCAGGGTTTCCACTGCTTCGAGGTTGCGGACCAGTCCGTTGCGCGATGCCATGCGCTGGGCGCCCATGGCCAGGGACAGCGTGACGGTGGGCAGGAGTCCTTCCGGCACCAGCGCTACGGCAACGCCAATGGAGAACAGGAACGAATCGCGCCACTGGAATCCCACCAGCAGCGATGCCAGGAAGAAGACCGCCGCGATGCCCAATGCCATGCCCGCCGTAACCCGGACAATCCGCCGCAATTCCAGGGACAGGGGTGTTGGTGGCGGAACGGCAGCGCTGGTGAGGGCGGCGATCCCCGCGAGCCTGGTCTTGGCGCCTGTTGCGGCGACGGCGGCCTCCCCGTAACCGTTGACCAGGAAGGTGCCGCCCCAGGCCTGGTCCCCTGCGGTTTTGGGTACCGGGTCGCTTTCGCCCGTCAGCATCGATTCGTCCACCGCGCAGGCCTGGGCAGTCAAGAGGACCACATCTGCCGGTACGCGGTCGCCGGCAGACAGCAGCACCACATCTCCCACCACCAGTTCACTGGCGTGGACCTTTCGCACCTTTCCGTCCCGCCGGGCCAGTACGTCCGCCGGCAGCAGTCCCCGCAGTTTCGCGGCGGCGTGCTGGGCGCGTTCCTGCTGGATGTGGGCGAACACCCCGTTGACTATGACGACGACGATGATCGCCACTGCCAGTTGCGGCATGTCCGCGATGAAGGCCAGCGCGGCGGCGCACCACAGCATGAGGGCGAAGAAGTGCGTCATCTCGCCCCAGAGCTTCCGCCACTGGGATACGGGTTTCTCAGTGGGGAGCTGGTTGGGGCCTGCCTGTTTCAGGAGTTGCGCGGCCTCCGCTGAGCTCAGGCCCTCAGCGGTCCTCACACGGCGTCCGCCTCCTGCCCTACCAGGAGTACCGGGCAGTTGGAGTGGGCGGCGCAGGCCTTGCTGACCGAGCCCATGGCTGCCTTCAGCAGGCCGCCCTCGCCGTGCCGTCCCACCACCAGCATCTGCGCCCGCCGGCTCTCCTCCACCAGCACCTTTGCCGGTGGTCCAAACTTGATGGTGACGTCGATGTTTTCGGGCCGGTCGCCGGAGAAGGCCCGGCCCAGGGCGTCCTCAACCAGCCGACCCGCCGCATCCTCAAGCCTGGCGGTGAATTGCCGGTCCGCCCCTTCCAGGCGTGACATCACCAGGTAGTCAGGCATCCCGACGCAGGAGATGACTTCGAGGCGGGTGCCTAGACGGGCTGCAAGCGTGCCCGCGTAGCGAAGCGCGGCGGAGGAGTATTCAGAACCGTCCACACCCACGATGACGGGCTTGGCCCCTGTTTCTGCGTTCATGGGAACCACGATCCCGGCCGGGCAATGCCGAGGGAAGGGCCAAAGGTCATGCCGGCGGCGCAGCCGGCTTCCGGTCAGCACCGTGAAGCGCGCGCAGCCCGTTCAGGATGGTGGCCAGGTCCACGAACTCCTGCAGGAGGGCACCGGCGACGGCGGGAATGTACCCCGTCATGGCTATTGCCATCAGGACCAGGCTGAGCCCTATCCCGGTCCAGATGCTCACCAAAGCCACCGAGACGGTCCGTTTGCCAATGGCCACGGCCTGCGCAACTTTCGAGACGTCGTCGAGCATGATCACAACGTCCGCCGATTCACTGGCCGCGGTGGCACCCTTGGCACCCATCGCGATCCCCACGTCCGCCGCTGCGAGGACAGGTGCATCATTGACGCCGTCCCCCACCATCAGCACCGGCCGTTCCATGATGGCGGCCACCGTGTTGACCTTGTCCTCGGGGAGGCAATCCGCCTGGACGCGGCCGATCCCCGCTTCCTCGGCAATATGGGCTGCCGTGGCCTGCGCGTCACCTGTCAGCAGCATGGTGTTCCGCACGCCCAGGCTGCGCAGGCGGGCCAGGGTGTCCACGGC
The DNA here is from genome assembly GCF_039907755.1 of Pseudarthrobacter sp. CC12. Taxonomy (NCBI): domain Bacteria; kingdom Bacillati; phylum Actinomycetota; class Actinomycetes; order Micrococcales; family Micrococcaceae; genus Pseudarthrobacter; species Pseudarthrobacter sp. CC12. Next base: position 17,717 of record NZ_JARDJH010000011.1, read on the forward strand.
ATTGCGGCGCAGCGGATCCTTCATGACCAGGGCACCGGCGTATCCGCCGTCCACGGCCACATGGACCGCCAGCTGTCCGCTGTGGACGGTGGCCTCCTGGAATCCGGTTGAGGAATTCCGCACCAGGCCGGCTTTGCCTACCACCACCCGCTGGCCGTCGCAGTCGGCTTCCACGCCGTGGGTTGCGTTTTCCGTGGCCTGCTGCACGGGAAGGAGTGTCAGGCCGGCGGCCGCGGCGGCTTCGATGACGGAGCCTGCCAGTACGTGCGAGGAGTACTGTTCGGCGGAGGCGGCCAGTTGCAGGATTCTCTGGCTGCCCAATGCCTCGCCTTGGCCCGGAGCCACCTGGATGCGGTCCAGGACCGGGCGCCCCGACGTGAGGGTTCCGGTCTTGTCGAAAACCGCTGTCTGGGCCTTCGCCAGCTGCTCGAGGGTGCGGGTGTTCTTGATGATGATGCCCTTGTGGGCGGCCTGGCTGGTACCGGCAAGGAAGGCCACCGGCGCCGCGATGAGGAGTGGGCAGGGTGTGGCCACCACCAGCACCTGGGCGAAGCGGAGGGGCTCGCCGGACAGGAGCCACGCGGTGCCGGCCATGGCCAGGGCCAGGATGGTGAAGGGAACGGCGTAGCGGTCAGCAAGCCGGACCACCGGCGCGCGGCTGTTGGACGCCTCTTCGACCAGCGCGATGATCCGGCTGTACTGGGAGTCCGCGGCGGTGGCTGAGGCGCGCATGCGGATGGCGGCCACCCCGTTGACTGAGCCGCTGAGCAGGGTTTCCCCCATGGTGTGCTCCACCGGCAGGCTTTCCCCGGTCAGTGAGGATTCATCGAGGCTGGCTGAGTCGGACAGGAGTTCGCCGTCCACGGGTACCAGTTCGGAGGGGCGGACCACCAGCACGTCCCCCTGGGCCACGTCGCCGATTGGGGTGTCCTCAAGGACCGCACCAGCTCCCTCGCGGTGGGCAAAACGTGGCGCCCGGTCCAGGAGGGACCGCAGTTCACGCGCGGCTCGTCCCTGGGCAAAGTCCTCCAGCGCCTCGCCGCCGGTAAGCATCAGGATGACCACCAGCGCAGCGAGGTATTCGCCCACCACCACCGTACTGACGATCGCCATCAGTGCCAGCAGGTCGATCCCCCAGCGTCCCTCCCGCAAGGACCGGACCATGCCGGCAGAACGTGCCACCACGATGACGGCAGCGTAGGCCGACGCGAGGACGCGGACCTGCAGTTCCAGGCCGAATTGGAGCAGCACCAGCACCGCTGCGAGCACCACACAAGTCAGCGCGACGACGGGATACCGCCTCATGAAGCCCCAGGCCCTTTCGACGGGCGACCCAGCGGATCCCCCTGCGTCCAAGTTGCCCGGGCTCCCGCCGGTGGCCGCAGGCGGGGCGGCGGGCTTCCTCATCCAGGACACTTCGGCAGGTGCTTCTTACGGTCCTCACACATGAAGCCGAACCTACCCTGCCGTCGACAGCCGGGCTAGGGCATTTGGCCCCGGCAAGCTGGCATGACCTTTGGCCCTGCCCCAACATCCGGTTCGGGGCGAATGTTAAGGGGCCACCATCACCCCCCACTCCGGAGCCCACCATGAACGCCGTCGTCCTTTACGACACCGCCTATGGGAACACCCGCACAGTCGCCGAATCCATAGCGTCCGCGCTGGGACTGGGTGCCTCCGCCGTTCCGGTTGACGGTTTCGATCCAGCCACCCTCTGCCCGGGCGACCTGCTCGTCGTCGGGAGCCCCATCAATGGCTGGAAACCTACTGCCCGCATTGCTGAATCCTTGGCCAACCTCGCCCGCCGCGGACTGAACGGTGTCCACGCCGCCGCATTCGATACGCGGGTGAGACTGTTCATCCACGGCGACGCCGCCAAGAAAATGACCAAATCCCTGGCGGAGGCCGGTGCCACCATCGTCTCCGGGCCCATGGCCTTCTATGTCAAGGGCAGCGAAGGTCCGCTCCTGGAACGTGAGGTGGAGCGGGCCGCAGCATGGGCGGCAGACCTGGCGGCCTCGTTGCAGGGCCATGCGTAGCCGGGGCCGAAGGCGTGAACCCGCTAACGGTGGAGCGGTTCTTCGACGGCGCACTGGACCACCCACGGCCTTTAGAGTCCTAAGGCCCTGTCGTGCCGGGGCATGGACCGCGAGGCTGGTGCCATGACTGAACCAGGCCCGCAGCCGCAAAAGATCCACATCACCGAACAGCCCGTGGCAGTGGTCCGCGAGCGGGTTCCCATGGACGCGCTCACCAGTTTCTTCAGCCGGGCCTTCGGTGCGGTGATGTCCGCGGTCCAGGTGCAGGGCGCCAGTCCGGCGGGTCCGCCGTTTGCGCGCTACCACGGAATGCCGGGCGAAACGGTGGACGTCGAAGCCGGGTTTCCTGTCGCCGGGAACTTCCACGGCACCGGCGAGGTGGCCAGCGCGGTACTCCCGGACGCAGATGCCTTCGAAGCCATCCACACCGGTCCCTACGACACGCTGGCTGCCACGTATGACGCCATCCGGCAGAGCATGGAAGCGGACGGAGCCACCCCGGCGGACTCCATGTGGGAGTACTACCTGACCGATCCTGAACAGCAGCCTGATCCAGCCACCTGGCAGACCAGGGTGGTCTGGCCACTCGCCTGAAGCTTCGGCAGGCCCGTCCCGAGGAGGGCACCATGGCCAGTCACCGCCCGGGCCCCCAGCCTGGGACTGCCGTTGCCGGCGCCGGGGACCAGCACGGCTGGGCGCTCCTCTACCTCGTGGCAGGGGCGTCGTCGATCCTTTTCGTGTTCCTGTTGATCGCCGCCCTGGTGCTCGACTTCATGGCGCCTCCCCCTGTGCACGGCGGGGCCGCGACACTTGGGTTCATCGCCTCGAACAAGGCCGGCTATGTTGCGGAGCAGATCCTGTGGATCCTGCCAAATGTCTTGCCGGTGCTGGTGTTCACGGCCCTTTTCGTGGCGTTGTCGACGGTGCGGAGAAGCCTGCCCCTGATAGCGCTGATCTTTGGTGCACTGCCCTGGGCGCTGCTGCTGGCGGTACCGGTCAGCAGCCGGGGCTCCCTGAACCTGGTCTACCTCAGCGACCGCTTCATGGCTGCCGGGTCGGAGGACGAACGGCGGATTTACGCTACCGCAGCTGAAGCCATCATCGCGGAGAACAACACCCCGGCAATCGTTGGCGTGCTCTCCGCCCTCGGGATCCTGCTGATGGGCCTGGCGATGCTCAGGGCCGGACAGGCAATTTTCCCCCGCTCCCTGGCCTGGGTCGGCATCGCCACCGGGGCCCTGGGGGTGGTCAGTGAGGTCCTGCGCCACGCGGCCCCCAGCTTCTACTGGGGTTACGGAATTTTGCTGTGGATATGGTTCGTCGCCACGGGCATTGCGCTGATCCGCATGTCGCGCTCTGCTTCCCTGCGGCTCGGGCGCGCCTGACCTCCGGCGCCCCTGATCAAGGACCTTGGTCCCTAAAGCCGGTACGGGCCCTTTGAGATGGTGGTTGGGTCGGGAAGGTGCGCAACGCTGGAGTCGCGCCCTTTTGGTGGCCGTGCCGGAAGCGGGCACGGCGTGCAGTCCCATCCACGGGGCATGATTTTGAGGAGGACACGGCTTATGGCAGGTACGTTCGAACTGTTTGTCGATGATGATTCACAGATTCGGTTCCGGCTTGTGATGCCCGATGGACACGTGCTGGCGGTTTCCGGACAATTCGCCGACAAGCAGGCGGCCGCCGCTGCCATCGAGGAGGTCCGCGAGTGCGCGGGCACGGGCCTGATCCAGGACGTGGTACGCCGCGTCCCGGTGTTGTCCGCGCCTCCCCGCAGCACCCCCGCTATGCCGTGCACCGTGCGCCGCGGAGGCTCAATAACCTCGGGGCCGCCTGAGTCCGGCCGGCACGGAACCCGCATTTCGGGCAACGCATTCAGGTAGTGGGGCACGTCCAACGACGGGCCCCACTGCTTTGTCCGCGACGGCGTGCCTGCCCGCTGCGCTAGAAGCTTGAGGAACTGCCGGATCCGGAGAAGCTGCCGCCGCTGCTGCCGTATCCCGTGGTGCCACCACCACCCCTGGCTGAATTGACGCTGCTGACCCCCGTATTGAAGCCGGAGTTGAAGGTGGCCACGGAGAAGAACGTGTAGGACGGGTACACCGTGCCGAGGATGCTCGGTTCGTACGTCCGCTGCCTGCGGTGGTCCGTGCCGCCGTGGGCCGTTTCCATCTGTTCCCGCATCAGCCGTGCTTCGCGGTCTGTCCGGGCGAAGCCCTGGATCACGGTTTCGGCATGGTTCTCCAGCAGCTCCGAGAGCCGGGAACGGGCGCTGTACAGCCGGTCCAGGGCCTCCTCCGGCGTGATCCGCCGCTCGGCCAGTCCGGCCGTCCAGCGCTCAATGTCCCGCAGGCTTTCGTCACGGAAGGACCGGAGCGCCGTGGCAGTGGCCGAGTCCCCCTGCCCGTGGCGTTTGGCCAGGAGCTGCTCCAGCCCGGCGAGGTCTTTGCGGAAGGGAGCAAGCTGCCGGTCCCAGGCCGTAGGCCAGGTATCGGCACGGTTCAGCAGGGCATTGCTGTCCGAGATGACGTCGTCCAGGGCGTCCAGCTCTGCGGCACTGTCGGCGAACCGGCGGGCCAGCTTGAGGTTCTTCCTGCTGCTCAACGCCCGCTTACCCAGTGCGTGCACCTGGTTGGACAGCTCCGTCGCTGCGGCATATTTGCTGAGGAACGTCCTGTGTTTCTCAAGGACCTGGCTTCCGTAGCGGGATGATTCCGGGATGGTGCCGGCATTCAGTTCCGTAACCTCCAGGTCCATGCTGACGTTGGAGTAGCTGCGGTCCCCGCGTTCAATCTGTTTTCGGCATCCGCTCCTGGTCACGGCACGCACAATCAGCCAAGCGGCTGCACCCAGGGCCGCGGTTCCGGCGAGAACCCAGGTCGTGACCAGGAACGCCGTCGAGCGGTACCAGGGCTGGTTGATGAGCTCTGCCCCGCGGCGGATTCCGGCAACTGTGCCGTCGGTCCACTGGGCGTCGCGGGACAGTTCCTTGGACGCATCCTGGATGTCGCTGCGCTGCTCGAGGGACACTTTCCGGTCCTCGCCCATGTACGTCCCCACGTGCCGGCCCACGGGGTCAAGGGCGAAAATGAACAGTCCGTCGGCCCATTTTTGGCCGTCCGGGCTGATCCACTCCGGGTGCGTGGACCGCGCGAATTTCAGGACTTGTTCGTTGAGGTTGTCCGCCGGGGTGCCGTTGTAGGTGAAGACAGCAACACGGGTGGGCTCATAGAACTGGATGCGTTCGACGGCGGGCACCAGCGTGTTCTGGTCAAGCACCCCTGCGGTGTCCGCCACGATGACGGCCACAGGCGCCACCGCGGTGCCGGGGGCCGCGGCGCCGACCAGCAGGGCGGCGAGGGCAAGCACCACCACGGCTATCCGGCGCATGATGCTGCCCATGTTCCTCCCCACTGTTTAGAATCAGGATGAAACCAGGGAGCAGGGCCGCCAAAGGGCTAAGGTCCTGTGAAGATCGTGTTGGTCAGGAGCGCAGTGCCGTGGCGCAGGATGCAGGGTCCATTGTGGCCGGTTTTGACGGTTCGGAGGAGGCTGCGGCCGCCGTCCGCTGGGCGGCGCGCCACGCGCACGCCATCGGTTGCGCCCTGCATGTTGTGCACTGTTCGCTGTGGCCACTCCTGACCCGGCACCTCGGTCCGGTTCCCGGTGTGTCAGGCAGTGGCCTGGAACAGTCCGCCCGGTCCATCCTCGAAGACGGCGTGGCGGTTGCCACCGCGGAAGTACCCGGGCTTCAGGTCAGGAGCACGCTGCTTCACGGATTGCCGGCGCAGCTGCTGGCCGAAATATCCGCGGGCGAACGCATGCTGGTGGTGGGCAGCCGCGGCTTGGGCGGCTTCCTTGGCCTCCTGGTCGGCTCGGCGAGCCTTGAACTGGCAGCCACTGCCGCCTGCCCTGTCGCCGTGATCCGGGAGGAACACCACCCGGCCGGACCCGTCGTCGCCGCCGTCGATGACTCGGGTTCCCCTGCCGCGCTGGATGACGCGTGTGCGCTGGCAGCTGTGTGGCACGCGCCCCTCAAAGTGGTCCATGTCCGGCACCAGCCTGCGGGCTACCGGCTGCTGGAAGGACAGGACGCGGCGGCCGGCGCCCAGGCCGTCCTGGCGTCGGCCTTGAACCGTGCAGCGGCTGTGGTGCCCGCGGTCCGGGTGGAGACCGAATTGATGACGGACAGCTCGGTCCCGCACGCGCTCCTCAGAGCCGCTGAATCGGCCCGGATGATTGTTGTCGGCACGCAGGGCCGCGGAGTGCTCAGGGCAACCATCGGTTCAACGGCCCACGCAGTATTGCATCACGCCCGCGGACCCGTCCTTGTCTCACGGCGGGCCGGATGACGCAGGGTACTCCGGGTGTCGGGCCGGTTGCCTGCCGGGGCTCCGCCTAAGCTGGTCACGTGACCCCTGTTCCCTCCCCCGGGCCGCTGGACGTTGTGGTTCATTCCGGACCGGCGGACTGGTGGGTCATCCTTGCCGGTTTGGGGCCTCTCGCGGTTCTCACAGCTGCCCTGCTGGCCTTTTACATCAACTGGCGCACGCTCAAGCAGCGCACCGCTGCGGACAAGACAGCGCTCGACCAGAAACGCGAGGCTGACGCCAACGCGCTGCAGCAAAAGACCGAGGCAGACAGCCGGGCGGAGTGGTGGCGCCGGACCCAGTGGGCGCTGGACCGGGCCCTGGATCCGGATGAAGGCACCAAGGCGCTGGGGCTGGCGACGCTGGAAGTCCTGGCCAGAAGCGAATTGGCGCGCACGGAGGAACTCGAGCTGTTCGACATCGCCTGGAAGAGCGTGTCCGGCGACGAGAACGGGGACGATGCCTCGCCCGAGCCCGGTTCCGGGCAGGAGGCGGCCTTCGTGGACGACCGCCACAACTTAGGCGAGAATGGAACAACGGATGAAGACAGCAGCAAGGAGGTTGGACCATGAGTGCAACGTCGCCTGAGCACCGGTACGTCCACGCTCCGCGGAACAGCGCTGCCAAACCCGCCCAAAAGAAGACCACCCCGGCCGAGCACCGCGTCCAGGTTGCCGCCGCGCGGCTGCGCGTCACGCTGGATGAACGGCTGGGACGCGAGACGCCGGCAAAGACCAAAGCGCTGGCCAAGGAACCGATCTAGCGCGCCTTGCTGACAGTTGGGGGTCGACGACGCGTGGCGGGTTTTGGTGGTCAGCTGTCCGATGGACAGCCGCGAAGCGAGTACGGACCTGGTGACCAGTGGCCGCGGTAATCCTGAGATGTGACGCAGAGGTCCTGCGCCGCTGGAACTACCGTGCCGTCGTCGAACAAGTGGCCGGATCCGGGATATTCCTTGACCGCTGGCGCACTGACAGTCATCCCGGCGTTGATCCCGGCAGCGAGGCGTGGCTCCTCGTAGAGGGCAGCACTGAGGCTTCCAGTGGCTTGATCGGCCACGGGTTCGTGACGTCCCAGCCGTACCGAATTGCGGCCCCCACTGATCCCGGACCCGCTCACTGGTTCTTCTGGGTGGCCTGGGATTCCCTTCTTCCGCTTGGCGAGCAGGTACGGCCCGGACTCCTGGGCGAGGCACTCACCGACGACCTTGCGTCGAGGGCGGACGGACCGTCCCTGGTGACCCTGCCGCCGTCGTCCGTCCCTGTACTGCGCCGGCTTTGGCGCGCCCACGCGCCGTCCACGGCGGATCCCCTCGAGGTGGCGGGCGGAACCTTTCCTCCGGAGACCCTCCGCACCGTCCGCGTGAACCGGTACGAGCGCGACCCCGACGGGCGCCGGGCGTGCATTGCGTTCCACGGCACGCAGTGCGCCGCGTGCGGCTTCTCGTTCGAGTCCGCCTACGGCGTGGCAGGGGTGGGAGCAATCGACGTCCACCATGTAGTGCCCCCGGAGATCCTCGACGGCGCTTATCAGCTTGACCCCATTGCGGACCTTGTCCCGCTCTGCCACAACTGCCATGCCATGGCACACACCGCGACCCCGCCGCTGACCGCGGGTGAACTCCGAAGCATTATGTCCGCGGCCGGCCACCTAAAAGGTGAGGTGGTCACGGAGGTGGCCCTCCAGGCGCAGGAAGATGCGCGGCGGATCCTCGATGGCGGCCGGATGTAGGGCTGCTGGACTATCTTGGGACCATGGCGGAGCCGGGCCGGAAGGAATACGGGGTAGACCCCGAGGAATTCCGTTCTGCCCAGGTTGATGCGGCCGCCCTGCTGGATGCCGGATTGGGCGACGTCGATTGGTCTGTTCCACCACCAGGCGCCGTCCGGTTCACCATCGATGTTCCCAGTGGGAAGCTGGCCGCCATGGCCTTGGGCAAGCCGGATGATCCCAGCGTGGTGCTGGTGCCCGGCGCCACCGGGTCGAAAGAGGATTTCTCGCTGATGATGCCTGACCTCGCCGAGGCCGGCTACTACGCCCTGACGTACGATCTGGCGGGCCAGTACCAGTCGGGCGGCGCCGGCCCCGAGAACCTGGTGCCACCCCGACAGCACTACGACTACCAGCTATTTGTGGACGATTTCCTGGCAGTCCTGGAAACCACAGCTACCCCGGCCCACGTGGTGGCCTATTCCTTCGCGGGCATTATCGCCCAGCTCGCCTACGTGCAGCGGCCCGAACTGTTCCGGTCCATCACGTTCCTGGGCTGCCCGCCGGAACCCGGCCAGACCTTCCGGGGCGTGAGCCGTATTGGCCGGTTCAGCACATGGGTGAACGGGCGGGCTGGTGCAGCCCTCCTGATTTGGGGCATCCGGAGCGGCCGGGTGGCACATGTGCCGCCGGGACGGCAGCGGTTCGTCAACTACCGGTTCCGTTTCACCCGCCGCGCCTCCGTCCGCGATATCTACACCCTGATGCAGAACGTCCCGGACCTTCGGGCGGAACTGGCAGAGGCGCCGCTGCCCAAATTCGTGGCCGTGGGCGAACATGACCTGTGGCCGCTCCAGTTGCACCGGCTGTTCGCCCAGGCAATCCGGGCCCGCATCGGGGTGTACCGGGGCGGGCACAGTCCGTGCGAAACATCCCCGCACGAGTTCAGCCGCGACCTCCTGGCCCTGTACGCCAGGGACGGGGACGCTTAGCACCCAGGCAGCCCGCCGCCGTCGTGCCTGGTCAACAAGGCGCCGCAGGGCGTCGAAGTTCCGTTGCAGCCCCGACTGGTCACCCCCGGCCAGCACCCTCCCCCTGCGTGCCGTTGAACTTACGACGCCGGCAGGCACCGTAGGAGATCCACCGCACCCACTTCCAGACACCGGGCCTCCAGGGCTACGATCTTCCGGCACGCTCCAACGCCAGGGTGGGGGCCAGCGGCAGAGGGAGGACACCGACGTGGCCGGACGAGCAGGAATGAACGGTCCGCATTGGCGGCGGGTGCTGGCAACGCTTGGCAACACGGACGCGAGGATTGCGTACGCGCAGATCGTACTGGGAGCCGCTCACGCCGACCTGCTGCCCGATGTGAAGCCGCAGCGGAGGCAGCGGGCCCTGGCGGCCCTGCTTGAGTCCGGGCTCGTGGGACGTCAGGCGTCGGGTGGGTTGGTGGCGCAGGACTCCATATTCCGGGACCTGCTCGCCCAGCAGCCGCGCCGGCAGCCGCAGACTGGGCTGGACAGATTCATGCGTCTGGGGCGGATCGAGCGATACCCCGCCAATGTGGCCGAGCGGCGGGCCCTGCTGGCAAGGATCGCCAATGAGATCATCGAACCCGGCGAGAAGCTCACGGAGAGGCAAATCAATGATCGGCTGCTCAGCTATACCGACGACGTCGTCCTGCTTCGCCGCTACATGATCGACTTCGGCCTGCTGCAGCGCACGGCCACGGGCTCTTCGTATTCTTTGCCGGAATAACCAACTGCCCGCCGTGTGATGGCGTGCAGTAGCTTGGACAGCATGGGCGAGACGCCGGGCTTGAGGCCTGCAGGCAGTCGGAAGGGGGCCATCGCTTTCGGCGCGGTGGCACTCATATGTGTTGTGGCAGGCGGGTTGGTCGCGGCAGTTACCGGGCCGCTGCACCTTGAGCACGGATCGTGGGCCGCTGCCTATCTGGTGCTCGTCGGAGGAGTAGCCCAGGGAACGTTGGGCATCGCCCAGTACTTCCTGGCGGCGCAACGCTTTGTGGGGTGGAGAGTCATTGCGGAATTGGTGGCGTGGAACGGCGCGTCCGCGGCAGTCATTGGCGGGACGCTGGTTGGTAACCCGTGGGTTGTGGATGCCGGCGGAGCGCTGCTGGTTGTTTCGCTGGCATTGATGTTCCGGACTGTTCACGGGTGCAGCGCGATGTCTGGTTGGGTTCCCTGGGGATACCGGGCCCTGTTGCTGGTGATCGCCGTCAGCATACCCATCGGGCTGGTGCTGGCTCACTTTCGCGCTCCGTGAACTCTCCTGCGGCATGACAGGCCGCGCCGCCGATGGGATCTCGCCTAGAATTCTGACATGCCTACACTTGTTCACGAGTTCACCTGGCCGGATCGGGTCGTCATCGGCACCGTCGGAGCTCCTGGTGCGCGCACGTTCTACCTGCAGGTACGCGCCGGGGCGCAGCTGGTGAGCATCGCCATGGAGAAGCAGCAATCGGCCCTGCTTGCGGAGAAGATCGATGAAATACTCGATCAGCTCATCACCCTGGACGGCAACCCGTTCAGCGTTCCCACCGGCACGCCCGTCGAACTGGTTGACAACGATCCGCTGGAAGCCGTCGAGGAGCAATTCCGGACTGGCGCCATGGGCCTGGGTTGGGACCCGGCGACGGCTCAGGTGGTGATTGAGGCTTATCCCCTCACTGAAGCAGATGCTGATCCGGACGATGAAGCATTGGACCAGGACGGCGTCGAGGCCCCCGAAATGCTGTTGGTGCGGATGCCGGTGGGCACCGCCCGCGCGTTCACCAAGCGCACGCGTGAGGTTGTGGGCGCGGGCCGTCCGCTCTGTCCGCTATGTGGATACCCGATGGACCCCGAGGGGCACGTCTGCACCCCGCCAGAACTTTAATCCAGGCGGCCTGCCGGCCAAAGACTACGAGGATTCGGACTCGATGGCATGCTCGAGTTTCTGGAGGGTAGCCGGTCCGCCTGCGATTTCAATGACGCCGCCGTCTGAGCCCAGGGTGATGATCCGGAAGTCCAGCGGCACGTCCTGTTGATTGTCGTGGCGGTTCGCTTTCCGCACCGGAACGTCCACAACCCCAACTCCAGTGAGAGTCCTCCCGCGGCCACTGGGGGTCAACGTGTCGTCGACGATGGGCTGGAATTCGATCCTCTCTGCGCCGGGGACAGCGATTCCCATCCGCCAGACGCTGTTCAAGGAGCCCGGCGATGATTGCGGGAACCGCAGGAAGACAACCAAGTCGCCGTGTTCATCGAGTCTCTCCGCGGCCGTCTGGAACCGCTTCGTCATGAAGAAGACGACGCCCCCGATCATCATCGCGTAAAAGATGGCGTTGGCCGCGGCGTCGTCGAGGCTTTGCCCGGCGATAAGGCTGGCCGCCAGGATGACAGCGCAGGCTATTGCGCCAACCAGGACGGCCCGGAGCGCGGGATGCATCTCGCCCCACTTCCTCATGGCGCCATACTAGGGGCAGGATTTTCCCGCAGCTACGGCCGCATCGTTTGGAACGTCTAAGTGATGACGCGCCCACTCTTGAGCGAACCTTGCGCCCATCGTGGGTTGCCGTTCAGCAACGGGTCCTATCGTTGGGGCCAGGATCCGGCCGCTGGGGCAGGGTCTGGAGTTGGACAGGGCCGGCGGCTGGAGCATCCCGAGACCGGATGCAGCCCCCCAAACCGCCGCCGGCCCACACCGCCTTGGCTGCAGCCGCCGCAGTTCGTCCCAACACAGGCGTGACAAGGATTTGCGGCAAAAAGTCGTGCCCCGTCCACCACCCGCCCGAAATGTCAGACCCTCCCTTCATGATGAGTACATGGGAAGCGGCACGGCAGCACGGGCGTTTGAGGCGATCGAGGCTGCCTTGTCCGTGCTCCGTGGCGAGGTAGCCAGAGCCGCAAACGGACCGCTCGCACAGAGCGATCCCTTGGCCGCCGTCGCCGATGAATGCCTGGACATCCTCGCCGGAGTGGCCCGCACCGAAGCCCGTGTAGCGGCGCTGAAAGCCGCGGCTGCGGCTGCGTTCGCGGAGTCAGCGCGGTGTATGGCTCCCCCAGACATGCCGGTGCAGGCGCAGGAAATGGCCGTCGCCGCGGAGGTGGGCTGCATTCTCGCCATCGGTGACCGCGCCGCCGGTGCACTTCTGGCACAGTCTTACGCTCTCACCACCTCTCTGCCCCGGACCTTGGAAGCGCTCACGGAGGGAACCATGTCGTGGCAGCACGCCCGCGTCATGGTGGACGAAACCGCCACCCTCAGCTCGAAGGCCGCGACCGCATTGGAAGCCCACTTCCTCGACCCGGATGCGCCGAACGCCGCCCGCGGGTGCCCCGCCGGGGAGATGCCGGCGTACCGATTCCGGCACAAGGCCCGCGTCTGGCGCGAACGTCACCACCCGGAGAGCATCGAAAAACGGCATGCAAAGGGCATCGAAGACAGGTGCCTAGAGTTCTCTCCGGAGCAGGACGGCATGGCGCGATTGTCCGCGAGCCTGCCGGCCGACCAGGCCATGGCCATCTGGAACCGCTACACTGCCATCGCCCGAGGGCTCCAGGGACCCAACGAGGAACGCACACTCACCCAACTCCGGGCGGATCTATTCGCTGCCACTGCGCTTCGCGGGGGCACCGGCTGCACCGGTTGCTGCGGCCGGAACGGGGCCGGAGTGAACGAGGCCGGGGCCCCACCGAAGGGACTCGCCGATGTGCCGGTTCCCCGCGCGGAAGTGCTGGTCACCGTCCCCGTGTTTTCCCTCCTCGGAGCCACCGACGAACCCGCCATGCTTGACGGCTATGGCCCTATCCCGGCTTCCACGGCACGGGACCTCGTAGCTAATGGAGCCGCTTCGTTCTACCGGGTGCTCGTGGACCCCCGCGACGGCGCGCCGCTGGAAATCGGACGCACCAGCTACCGCCCCGGGAAGGCCATGCGAAGGTGGCTGCGCTTGCGGGACGGCAAGTGCCCCTTCCCTGGGTGCAACAACAATTCCCTGGACAACGAAGCCGATCACCTGCTCGCCTGGCACCAAGGCGGGACCACCGGCATCAGCAACCTTGGCCAACCATGTCCAAAGCACCACCGGTTGCGGCACGTCAGCAGGTGGCGTCCAACGGCTGCATCGAAGAATGAGCCGCCCGGCTGGGTTTCTCCCTCAGGACGCAAATACAGGAGCGAGCACCAGGACTGGGAACCGCCAGAGTTGCCTCCGCCACTGCAGGTGCGCGCTGGCATCCTGACTCAACCAGGCCGCGACGCAATGATGCCGGACAAAGGCACAGTGGACTACTTCCGCCTGCCAAGGTCCCACGCAGAAGAATGCCTGGCCGAGTACCTCGCGGCGCGGTGAGCGGTGGTGTTCTGTAGATTCGTCCCGGGAAGCACAATGGACCCCGCACAGAACGTGCGGGGTCCATTGAAGCCGGCTGTTACAAAACAGGCCGTGCCGCCGGCGTCCGGAGAGAGCAGCAGTGTGAGTTGCAGGTCCAGTTGGAAGAACTTTCAACACGGCACGGCCCCATCAGGCCGAGGCGATGGCTTCCACGAGGGCGATCACGTGCAGTTCAATGAAGGTTTGCGGCGCACGCAGCCGCCGGTTGAGCCGCAAGGCAGTCGCCTGTATGCCAAACGCATCTTCAGAGCGCATACTTCTTGAGGCCCTGGGGCTCAGTAGAGGTCCTCGTGCGGACCGACGTCACCGCGCCTCTGGGCGACTTTCATGGCCACGCGAACGGCTTTAACCCGAATGTAGTTGAACGTCCTCACGACGTCTCCCGGCGAAGCGTTGCTCTTCTCCAAGGACCATGCAACGAGCCCGTCATACTCCCGGCGCCCCTCTACGTCCTCAGGTGCAGAGCTCTGGGCCAGGGAAGCCATGTAGGCGTCGGCAAGGCTGTGGCAGTGCTCACCCGTGTTGGGGTTCTTTATAAAGCCAGCCTCCATAGCCGCCGCCAGTTCTCCTCTGTAGGGCTCTGAGTTCATTCCTCAGGCGCCTTCTCCGGCGCATCAGCCGTGTCCCGCTTCCGGGACTTGAACAAACCGGCGACTTTTCCGCCCGCAGCACCGGTGGCTCCAGCCAGGGCACCCCCAAGGCCTTTCACCGCGGTAAGCGCCTGCGGCTCATCCGGGATGCCGTCGCCGTCGACGTCCACGGCACGGAAGGGGCGGGACACCGCAGACGCTGCACTCGCGACCCCGGATCCTACGACAGAGGCACCGGTTGCCACCCCTTCTCCAACTGTGCTGGCCGTCCCAGTGATCCAGCTTCCCGTGGACTTCGCGGCATCTTCCAAAGCTGCAAGCGCCCGGTTGGGTTCGGACTCCTGGTCCTCGGCGTCGGACAACTCAATCTGCAAGGCAAGATGAGCCGGGAACTCTGCCGGAGCCTCGGGGAATGCTTTTCGTGCGGACTCCACGACGTCCCTGCCAAACACGAAACGGCTCACGCCGCCTGTCAGCGCACCCACGCCATATTCGATCGCCGTCTGATGTTTCCCGTTCAAGGTTTCCCGCACGGTGTCCAGTTGGCCCGTTTGGATGGTCCGGACGAGGCTTTGGGCGGCCCCGCTGGGCAACGTATCCGCCAGGGTCGTTGCCCAGTGGGACCAGTCGCCGCTGGCGGCCGCGAATTTTTGGCCAACGCCCACCACGCCGTCGGGAGAAGTCTCCGCCACGTCCTTGGCCATGGTGGCTATTTGTTCCTGGCTCACCCGGTCGTTGGTTAGCCCGTAGACCAAAGCATGGGCCTGGTCCTGGTCCAGGGCCTTCCCGTGGATGTCGGCCAGGGCAAGCCCAAAAATTGCCGTTAGCTCGAACTGGAGCTGCTGATCCCCTGCCGGGAGCAGTGCCGCGATCCGGTTGGCGCCGCTTTTCGCCGCGCCCATGGCCATGTTCTTCGCGGCCACCTTAGCCGCTTCCTTGGCGGTTACCTGCACCGTCTTCTTAGCGGCCTGTTTCCCAGCCGTCTTCAGACCGGTTGCCGCGACGCTGCCACCCGGGATAAACGAGATTCCCACTTCAGCCGCGATCGACCCCGCAGTGATAGCAGCCCCTGCGGCTGTGATCGACGTGCTGTAGTGACGTTCGAGCAACCTGATCACTTCCGCGGGTGTCGCGTCTGGACGCCGGCGACGAATTCGCATGACGTACTTGCGTGCGATTGAGTGACGCGCACTGACCGCCTTCGCGATGTCTGCGTTGGCGTCTTCATCATCCAACTGGGTCTCCAGCGTGACAGCTTCGCTTTCGGTCATTTACGTTTACGTTGTCCCCCTCTAAACCACAGGCTCAACCCTGAGCCTTTCTATAAACGCTGCAATTCGGTTCGCGGGCAGAGGAGCCCAGGGCTCCCCCGCCGCGCCGTCATCAGTGTCCCGCATGACGCGGCAGGATCTTGCTCGCCACGCTGCGCGGACCTCCGCCGGTCAGATCGCACGGGCGGAAGTGAGCTTATCCCGGAATTTGGATCCGTGCGGCCTCCTGCAGCAACGGATCGGAAATCATGACGGTGGCGGTTCCCGGCGCAATATCGAAGGCAACGTTGCCCCGCGCCTTGTCGCCAGGCAGAACCTCGCCTGAGCCCAGCTGGTTATCGGCGAACATGCTCATGTCTGCCTTACGCCCGTTGGCATCCTTTGCCGAGAAGTAGAGCGGGTTGGAGCTCGTCTTGCCGGATTCCGTTTCCCAGAGCACATCCAGGAGCAGGTAGGTGCCGTTCTTGGGCGGTGTAGCGAACGCACCGGTGGTGACAGAGTCGGTGCGTACGGCGGACACGACAGTGATCCTGGCGACGTTGCCGTTGCGCATCTTCACGGAAAACGGGACGCCGACAGTAGGTGCCGCGGGAGCAGCCGGAGCGGACGACGGCGGGGCTGCCGCCGCCGGGGCGGCAGGCGCAGCGGCAACCGGCACGGATGCTTCGGCAGACGCTGAAGTGGAGGCGATCGGGCTGGACTCCGCCGCCGGATTGCTGCCGCCAGAGCAGGAACCCAGGAGAATGCCCACCAAAAGCACACCTGCAGGGACAACGAAGCGCTTCTTGTTGTAGAACGGGCGCTTGGCGGGTGCCGGAACTGCCGGCTGGGTCGGAAATGCAAAGTTCTGGTCAGTCATGGTGATGCCTTTCGAGAGCGTGCGCGGTGATGCTGCGGTTGTTACTGCTTTTCCCATTTGCCACAGCGGGTTGAGTTGAAATCCTGGCCCGGGGACAGGGTGACGACTGGCCGTCCGCCGCCGGGGATGTCGTTTTCGATGATCTTGCTGCCGTTGGTGCCGGACTGGTAGATGCCCCAGTAGCAGGTGGATCCGACGGCGGCCGCGGCGCGGTACGTTCCGGGTTCGATGTCGGAGCCCACGGTCCAGGTGCCGTCGCCAACGGTGTTGGCGGCCTTGGTCTTCTCGGCGCCGGTTACGGCGTCCTCGCGTTTCTTGACGGCGGCCTCGGCAGCCTTCACGGCAGCATCGGCTTTGGACACTTCGGCTTCACGGGCCGCGACGGTGGACTCACGTCCGGTGATGCCGCTCTGCAGGGTGTCGTACTTACCCTTAAGGGAGGCGTAGCTGGAAAGCGCTGCGTCGCGCTCAGTTTCAACGGTGGACTTTTCGCCCGCGAGGGACTTGTATGCCGGGCTCGCAGTCGGGTCCGGCAGCACCGTTCCGACAGCAACGCCGCAGGCAACAAGTACGACGGCGGCGCCCGCCACAAGGACGCGCTTCTTCCGTCGGGGCTTCGCTGCCGGAGCAGCCTGGCGGCTTGCGGGATCCGTAAAGACTTCCTCAATGGACGTCTCTGGCGACCCGGAAACCGGGCCGGGGTGATCGGTGCTCATGTCTCTTCCTTCGTTCGTGGATGACCGCTAAACGGCGGCGGGATCCTGCTCCCCCAATGTGCGGTTTCCCGCCGCCGCCGCAGCTCCGGAAGATTCCTTCGTGGCTGCAGATCGAACGTATGTCCCTCCCACAAAACCTCTTAGAGAAGATGCTGATAACCCCCCTTATCAGTCGAGAAGGAGTGTTGTCTGGGGACGCCGTTAGGCTGATGGAACAATCACGACTGATGGGGGCTCTAAATGGAAGCAACCGGCACGGCATTGCGCATGACGCTGTCCGACGTCGCCGCCCTGGCACGAGTGCAGCGCCCGGTTGTCTCCATGTGGCGCAAGCGAAGCAGCGGGGGCGCACTGCCGTTTCCCGGGGCCGCGGAACAAGTCAACGGCGCCGAACTGTTCGACGCCGGCGAAATCACCGCGTGGCTCCACGCCACCGGGCGCGGAAACAACCCCGAGGCGAGGAACGACGTCGCCGTTTTTGCCCGCCTGGCCGACCCCGTATCGGCAGCGGCCCGGGACGGGCGGCAGACGTTTGATGGCCTCACCTCGCTGCTCACGCTCAAGGTCATCAGCGGACAGAGCCTTGGCCACATGAGTGCAGCCCAGATTCTGGACGCCGCCGACGAATCGGACCCCGACGACGTCTTCCTCTATTCCGAGCTCAAGGCGCTTGGCTCAGCCCTTCCGGGTCTGGCCAGTTTCGCGGACAGACTGGCGGACAGCGCGTTCAGTGCCCCCGCAGCTTTCGAAAAACTGCTGGCACACCGGTTCAAGGAAGGCCTCCGCGACCAGTCGGACACCGCACTCACGGACGCCGCCCTCAAGCTCGTCGGCGCAGCAGCCACGGAACTCGCAGCCACGCTGGACGGCAGACCCGTCTACGTGGACTCGACCCCGGGCGGGAGCGACGTCATGCTTAGCATTGCGCAGCAGAGCGGGGAAACAACGCCGGTCACCTTCCTGGCAGCTGACCACGACGGCGGGGCGTCGCGGCTTGCCCGCAGGCGCCTGGCAGTGCATGGCACAGACAACGCGCCGGTGAAGCTCGACTCCAACGGCGCGTTCGCGGTCAGCGGTCCCGCGGTGCACGTGGCGCAGTATCCTGTACCGGGAAGTCCTGCGGTGGATACGGCAGGCGTCCTGCTCGGCATTGAGAACATCGTGCTGCAGATGGACGACTCCCAACGGGCCGTCATCATTGCTCCCGCCCGGGTACTCTGTGACGCACTGACCGGGGAGGCAGGGAAACTCCGCTCCGGTCTGCTGCGCTCGGGCCGCGTTCGGGCCATCGTCCGGCTGCAGCCGGGACTGTTGCGAGCCAAGCCCAGGGAACCGCAGGCGCTGTGGGTCCTGGGGCCGTCGTTTGCCAACGTTCCCATCGCGGACCGCTGGACCATGGTCGCCGATCTGACCACCACCGCGCTGACCCTCGATGTGAGCCAAGACCTGATCAGCGACATTGTCGCCTCCATGGGTGACAGGGCCACCATCCGCGCCCACTCCTTCCGGTTTGCGCGGCTAGTGCAGACCCGCGTCCTGCTGGCCAGGCGCGGGGCACTGGTGAGTGTCCCACCGGCCAGGAGTTCGACGGCGGCGCGCGGCATCGAGACGGCGCTTCGGATCGAGGAACTCGTCAGGGTCCTCTCCGCCGGAGCGGCCGAGCCGCCTGCACTGCCGACGGTCCAGCCCGCGGCGGTCGACGGTCCGCTCCTGCCCGCAACGGTCCAAGAGCTTATCAATACCGGCAACCTCAGCTACGTGAAGGGTGTCCGCCTTGAGGAGGCCGACCTCAACGGCCGGGCCGGGAGCAGGATCGTTGGCCGCGAGGAACTGATGGATCCGCACAACTCAAAGCCGCGGTACATCACCCTGCTGGACTTCGCCGCCAAGTACCCCACCGGGCGCCTGACCGAACCGGGAGATGTTGTCTTCTGTACCAGCCCGCGTCCCGCCGCGATGGTCGACGCGGAGGGAGGCGCCGTCGTCGTCTTCCCTGCCCGGGTCCTGCGGATAGACCGCGGTGACCCCGGCGGCCTGGTGCCGGACGTCGTGGCTGGGGACATCAACTCACGGCCGCCAGCCGACAAGACCTGGCGGAACTGGCAGCTGCGCCGGACCCAGGACCGCCAGCGACAGCCGCTCGCGACAGCGCTGGAAACGCTGCAACACGAGCAGGCCCGGGCCCGGGAACGACTCAAACAGCTTGAAGAACTCGCTACCCTGATTACGGACGGCGTAGCGGGCGGAAGCCTCACCCTGACAGACCCTACTACCCACGCCGTGCCAGAAGAAGGAACTGCATAATGCCCCCGAAAGTGAAGACGGACCTTGCCCCGTCCACCATGAAGGAACTCAAGGACACGCTCTGGAAGGCGGCGGACAAGCTCCGCGGCTCGATGGATGCCTCACAGTACAAGGACGTGATCCTGGGGCTGGTGTTCCTGAAGTACGTGTCGGACGCGTTCGAGGAACGTCGCGAACAAATCCAGGCCGAGCTGGAAGCCGAAGGGCTCAACGAGGAGCAGATCGCCCAGCTGATCGACGACGTGGACGAGTACACCGGCCGCGGCGTGTTCTGGGTGGCACCCCGGGCGCGGTGGACCTACCTGGCGGAGAACGCAAAGGGCCTGGACTCAGTGGACGGCGCCGCGCCGAAGTCCATCGGGCTCCTGATCGATGAGGCAATGGAGCTCATCATGGCCGACAACAAGAGCCTCGCCGCCACCCTTCCCAAGATCTACAACCGGGACAACGTGGACCAGCGCCGCCTGGGCGAGCTGCTGGACCTATTCAACTCGGCGCGGTTCACCGGCCAGGGCGCCAGCAAGGCCCGCGACCTGCTGGGCGAGGTGTACGAGTACTTCCTGGAAAAGTTCGCCAAAGCCGAGGGCAAGCGCGGCGGCGAGTTCTACACGCCTGCCGGCGTGGTCCGGGTTTTGGTGGAGGTGCTCGAGCCGCACCGCGGGCGCGTTTACGACCCCTGCTGCGGTTCCGGCGGCATGTTCGTCCAGGCGGAGAAGTTCCTGGCCGCACACCACCTGGAGGGCTCGGACATCTCGGTCTACGGCCAGGAACTCAACGAGCGCACCTGGCGGATGGCCAAGATGAACCTGGCCATCCACGGCCTGAACGCCAACCTCGCCTCGCGCTGGGGCGACACGTTCGCCCGCGATCAGCACCCGGAGCTGACCGGGACCAACGGCGCAGACTTCATCATGGCCAACCCGCCGTTCAACATCAAGGACTGGGCCCGCTCCGAGTCGGACCCGCGCTGGAAGTACGGCGTCCCGCCGGCCAGCAACGCCAACTACGCCTGGATCCAGCACATCATCTCCAAGCTGGCCCCCGGCGGCAGCGCCGGTGTGGTCATGGCCAACGGCTCCATGTCCTCCAACTCCGGCGGCGAGGGTGAGATCCGCGCCCAGCTGGTGGAGGCCGACCTCGTCTCCTGCATGGTGGCCCTGCCTACCCAGCTGTTCCGCAGCACCGGCATCCCGGTGTGCACCTGGTTCTTCGCCAAGGACAAGGCCGCCGGCCCGCGGGGCTCGGTCGACCGGACCGGGCAGGTACTTTTCATCGATGCACGGAACCTGGGCTACATGGTGGACCGCGCCGAGCGTGCACTGTCCGACGAGGACATCGCCAAGATCGCCAACACCTACCACGCCTGGCGCGGCACCGCCTCTGCGGTTGAGGCCGGGCTGACGTACGACGACGAGGCCGGCTTCTGCTATTCCGCTACCCTCGCGGAGGTCAAGACAGCGGACTACGCGCTGACGCCGGGCCGTTATGTAGGGGCAGCTGATGTGGAGGACGACGGCGAGCCCATCGAGGAGAAGATCACCAGGTTGTCGAAGGAACTGTTTGAGCAGTTCGACGAGTCCGAACGGCTGGCTGCTGCTGTGCGCGAGCAACTGGGGCGAGTCCTGTGAGTGGCATGATCGAGCGTTCGTTCACTGACCTGCTTGAAGCGATCGTCGACAACCGCGGGCGAACATGCCCGACTGCTGACAGTGGGCTGCCATTGATTGCAACGAACTGCATCAAGGGTGACCATCTGTACCCAGTCTTCGAAAACGTACGCTTCGTAGATGAGGAAACAGTCAAGACATGGTTTCGAGGACATCCGCGGCCGGATGACATCATCTTTGTCTGTAAAGGATCACCCGGGAGGGTCGCAATAGTTCCCGACCCCGTCCCTTTTTGCATTGCCCAGGACATGGTCGCGCTACGGGCGGACCAACGACTGGTGCAAGCGCGATATTTGTACTATGCCCTCAAGTCACCGGCGGTGCAGGCAAAGATCAACAACATGCATGTGGGCTCCATGATCCCCCATTTCAAGAAGGGCGACTTCGGCAAACTCAGATTTACTATCCATGAAAACGTGGATGAGCAACGAGCGATTGCGGAGGTGCTTGGCGCCCTCGACGACAAGATCGCCGCCAACACGAAGCTAGCGTCTGCATCTATAGAGCTGGCCGAGAACCTCTTCCTTCGAGAAGCTCTTCAGACGGAACGCTACATGCAGGCCTTGGGCGAGGTAGCTACCACAGTCCTCGGCGGAACTCCCAGCCGAGATAACGAGAGTTTTTGGACGGGGGGCACGGTGCCTTGGTTGAACTCGGGTAAGGCAAATGAAGACCGGATTACCCAACCTTCCGCCTACATCACCGAAGAGGCCCTGCGGCGGAGTGCAGCAAAAATGATGCCGGAAGGAACTACTGTTATTGCGATCACGGGCGCCACACTAGGGCAGGTCTCCCGACTGGAAATCGCGGCCTCCGGGAATCAGTCCCTCGTCGGTATCTGGTCGGAGGACAGGGCACTGAATGATTGGCTCTACTTCGCCATTCGGAAGCAGATTCCTGAGCTACTCAAGAAAGCTACTGGTGCGGCGCAACAGCATGTGAACAAACGAGATGTTGACTCGCTGATGGTACCCGTTGCCGGGTCCAAGGAGTTGGCCGGCTTTTCGACAGCGGTCACCCCCTTACTGGAAGTGGCCGCTTCCGCTGACATCCAGAATATTGGCCTCTCCGCTACCCGGGAGGCCCTCCTGCCGCAACTTATGTCGGGCAAGCTCCGAGTCAAGGACGCAGCGAAGGTCCTGGAGAACGCCAGCGTGTAGTTGAGGCGGGCACCTGGGGGTGGTTCCCCCAAAGCCTCAGTAAGCTGAACAACAAATCGATTGTGGGGGAATTACCGTGACAGCACCAGCAGTAACCTTTTCTGAAGCCGACTGGGAGGGCGTCGCGAAGGAACGGCTCGGCGAGCTGGACTGGAAGCCGCTGGAAGGCCAGGCCATCGCTCCGGGCAGCGGGGAACGCGAGTCCTGGTCCGAGCTCTTGATCCGGCCCCGGCTCCTCGCCGCCCTCCAACGCCTAAACCCGGCCGTCCCCGCGCAGTACTTGCAGCAGGCTTTGGCGGAAATAGCCTCGCCCAAGTCGAACGATGCGATGGCCGAGAACCACCGCATTCACAACGGCCTGGTCGACGGCTACCGCCTCACGTACATCGACTCCGATGGCAACGAAGCTAACCCGACCATCCGGTTGCTCAGCCAGTCACCCGACCAGAACGACTGGCTCGCCGTCAACCAAGTCACCCTGGTGCAGGGCGACTACAAACGGCGCTTCGACATTGTCCTGTACTGCAACGGCATGCCCGTCAGCATCATCGAACTCAAGAAAGCCGGCAACGCCCACGCCGACCTCCCCGGCGCCCACGCCCAGCTCCAGACCTACCTTCGCGAATTCCCCACGGCGTTCCGCTTCTGCGTCTTAACGCTGGCCACCGACGGAATCCAGGCCAAATACGGGACGCCATTCACCCCCTTCAACCACTTCTCACCTTGGAACGTAGACGACGACGGCGTCCCCGTCCCCCAGGGCTACATGCTCGACGGCGATGCGGTCACCGCCCTGGACACGGCACTGGATGGCCTCTACAACCAGGAACGTTTCCTCCAGCTCGTCCGCAACTTCACCGCCTTCGACCAGGGCTCCGGCGGCTTGGCCAAGCGCATCGCCAAGCCGCACCAGTACTACGCGGTGACCAAAGCGGTGGCCAGCACCATCCAGGCAGTCGAAAGCAACGGCAAGGCCGGTGTTGTCTGGCACACCCAGGGTTCGGGGAAGTCCATGGAGATGGAACTGTACGCAAATATGGTGGCCCGCCAGCCGAAGCTGAAGAACCCCACCGTCGTGGTCATCACCGACAGGAACGAACTGGACGGCCAGCTGTTCGAAAGCTTCGACCGCAGCCTGCTCCTCGCGGAGTCGCCCAAGCAGATCAAGAAGCGGTCCGAGCTGCGCGATGAGCTCAGCAACCGGACAACGGGCGGGATCTACTTCACCACCCTGCAGAAGTTCGGCCGCAGCAAGTCCGAAAAGGAAGCCGGCGCCGACCACCCGCTGCTGTCCAACCGTCGCAACATCATCGTCGTAGTCGATGAGGCGCACCGCTCTCACTACGACGATCTGGACGGGTATGCCAGGCACCTGCGCGACGCACTCCCCCACGCCACGCTCATCGCCTTCACGGGAACGCCGATCTCCTTTGACGACCGAAACACCCAGGAAGTCTTCGGCGATTACATCGACATCTACGACCTCTCGCGGGCCGTGGAGGACGGCGCAACCGTACCCGTGTACTTCGAGCCGCGTCTGATCAAGGTGGGACTCTCCGAAGGCGTCACGGAAGAGGATCTCGACAAGTCAGCGGATGAACTGACGCTGGGGCTCGACGATACGGAACGTGCGCGCATCGAGGCGAGTGTCGCCGTCGTCAATGCTGTGTACGGTGCACCGCAACGTATCGCTGCCCTAGCTGAGGACGTGGTGGCGCACTGGGAAAACCGACGGGAACGGATGCTCAAATTCATTGAGGCGCCAGGCAAGGCGATGATCGTCGGCGGCACGCGGGAGATCTGCGCGAACCTCTACTCGGCTATCGTGGCGCTGAGACCGGAGTGGCATTCGGACGACCTGTCCAAGGGCATGATCAAGGTGGTCTACTCGGGCGACGCGACGGACGTGCCGCCGGTATCCAAGCATGTGCGCCGCGATTCGTTGAACGCCCAGGTGAAGGAGCGACTCAAGGACGTCAACGACGAGCTGGAGCTCGTGATCGTCAAGGACATGATGCTCACAGGCTATGACTCTCCCCCGCTGCACACCCTGTACTTGGATCGGCCGCTCAAAGGCGCTCTGCTGATGCAGACGCTGGCCCGTGTCAACCGCACGTTCCGTGGCAAGGAAGACGGCTTGCTGGTGGCGTACGCGCCCCTGGCTGAGAACCTGTCCAAGGCGCTGAGTGAGTACACGCAGTCTGACCAGGCGAACAAGCCGGTGGGCAAGAGCATCGACGAGGCTGTGGGCCTGACAGTTTCCCTGGTGGAGGCTCTGCGCTCCTTGTTGGCGGGCCATGACTGGAAGTCGGTGCTGATGAAGGGTGGGCCTAAGGCCTTCCTGAACGCAATAACCGGAGCTGTTAGTTATCTTCGGAATCCTGCTACGCCTGGAAATCAGCCCTCCGATGGTGAAGAGTCACTCGCCGCGAAGTACCGCAAGTTCTCCGGCCAGCTGTCCCGTGCATGGGCGCTGTGCTCCGGCTCGGACACTCTGGCCGAGCTGCGTCCCGAGATCCAGGTGTACGAGGAAATCCGAGTCTGGATGGCGAAGTACGACGCCGCCGACCGGCAGGCCAGCGGCGAACCAGTGCCAGAGGAGATCCAGCGGCTCCTGGGGAACCTGATTGCTTCCGCCACCTCCTCGGGTGAAGTGCTGGACATATACGACGCCGCCGGCATGCCCAAGCCGTCGCTGGATGACCTGACGCCGGAGTTCATTGCGAAGACGCAAAAAGCTCGGAACCCTCAGCTGGCCATCGAGGCGCTGCGGAAACTGATTGCCGACGAATCTGCCTCTTCCACGCGGAACAACGTGATCCGGCAGCGGGCTTTCTCGGAACGAATCACCGAACTGATGAAGAAGTACACGAACCAGCAACTGACATCGGCCGAGGTTATTGCCGAGCTGGTGGAGCTGGCGCGCGAAGTGGCTGCCGAAGGTAAGCGCGGTGAGCAGTTCACGCCCCCATTGAACTCGGACGAACTGGCGTTCTATGACGCAGTGGCGCAGAACGAATCGGCGGTGGAGGTCCAGGGCGAAGGCGTTCTGGCTGACATTGCCCGGGAGCTCGTATCGGTGATGCGGCGCGACGTGCGGACGGACTGGACAGTGCGCGACGACGTCCGTGCGAAGCTTCGCTCCTCCATCAAGCGGCTCCTTGTGCGATTTGGATACCCGCCGGATAAGCAGCCCGAGGCTATCAAGCTGGTTATGGAGCAGATGGAGTCGATGGCTCCGCGCTTCGCTGACGCTCGCCTCTAGCATCAAGAACTTCTGCCAACGGGCAGCAAGCAACAAATTACGAAAATGGGGAAACTATGTCGTCTTACGATCCGCCTACGAGCTACAACAACCCCGCCGTTCCTCCGGCCCCGGAGAGCGCTCCCCAAGTGAACGTCGGCAAAGGTAAAGGCCGGATTAGGAAATTTGTAGCGTCCGCAGGGCCGGTCCAGCTGACCCGTGTCATCTTGGGCGCCGTCCTCGGATTGTTGTTCATCCTGACCTGGATCGGCACCGGGCCCGCTGCTGTCGACGCTGGCAGCCCTTCCACATGGAAGTCCGACCTCGCT
Source organism: Pseudarthrobacter sp. CC12 (assembly GCF_039907755.1). Taxonomy (NCBI): domain Bacteria; kingdom Bacillati; phylum Actinomycetota; class Actinomycetes; order Micrococcales; family Micrococcaceae; genus Pseudarthrobacter; species Pseudarthrobacter sp. CC12. The sequence goes on from NZ_JARDJH010000011.1 coordinate 43,371, forward strand.
GCTGCAAGCGTCAAAAACGACGTCAATAACGGGGAAACAAAGGGAGCCCCGCAGCAGTCGGTGGTCAACGGGTGGTACGCCAACGACATTGCTGCCATCACAGCCACGCAGAACACCTATATCGCCGCCAGCTCCGCCCGGAACGGCACCCTCCTGACGCTGCTCGGCCTCGGCATTGCCGGCGAGCTGATCCTCCGAGGACTGGACCGTGCACGACTTTCGGCGAACAACGCCGGGACGCACGTCCAGTGATCAAGCGTTCGGCGATGTTGCTAATTAGCGTCATTGTTCTGGGGCTCGCTGGCTTCGGAGTGGCCAGTTTTGCTGGTTACATGCCCTTCCAAACACGGCACGTCGACCGCAGCCAGCCTGCACTACTTAAATCGATCAAGGACATTAGTCAGTACCATGCCGCAGTGGGCAACTTTGAGGTAGTACTCGACGTTGAAGATGGCGTCTCGGGGATTCCGGCCATACTCGCAGGGCGGCGAACGCTATTCGTCGCCGCTGGAACCGTCAACACTTATGTCGATCTGTCCGGTCTCGTAGATAAGGACCTTACGCTGTCCTCCGACGGCAAGTCGGCGACTGTGCGGTTGCCGGAGCCGCAGCTGGACAAGCCTAATCTGGACCATGACAGGTCCTACGTGTTCAGCCAGGACCGCGGAGTGATTGACGCCATTGCGGATGCAATCGAGCCACCCCAACAAGCACAGTACTTCAAACTGGCCGAAACGAAGATGACCAGCGCAGCCGAGGAGTCGGAGCTTCGGAAGCAGGCTGGTGAAAACACACGGGCCATGCTGTCTGGCATGTTTAACTCTTTAGGAATCGAAGTCACTTTCCTGTGACAGGCAAATGACCCCGCTCGCCGAGCGAGCGGGGTCATTTAGCTTCACCAGCCGAATTAGCTTGGAGCGAGAGTTAGAAGTCCCAGTCCTCGTCTTCCGTGTTCACGGCCTTGCCAATCACGTAGGAAGACCCGGACCCGGAGAAGAAGTCGTGGTTCTCGTCAGCGTTCGGGGACAGCGCCGACAGGATGGCCGGGTTCACGTCGGTGACGGAAGCCGGGAACATCGCCTCGTAGCCCAGGTTCATCAGGGCTTTGTTGGCGTTGTAGTGCAGGAATTTCTTGACGTCCTCGGCCAGGCCCACGCCGTCGTAAAGATCGTGAGTGTACTGGACTTCGTTTTCGTACAGCTCGAAAAGCAGTTCGAACGTGTAGTCCTTAATCTCCTGGCGGCGTTCCTCGGAGACCTTCTCCAGGCCCTTCTGGAACTTGTAGCCGATGTAGTAACCGTGCACGGCTTCGTCACGGATGATAAGGCGGATCAGGTCAGCCGTGTTCGTCAGCTTGGCGCGTGAAGACCAGTACATGGGGAGGTAGAAGCCCGAGTAGAACAGGAAGCTCTCCAGCAGGGTGGAAGCCACCTTGCGCTTCAGGGGGTCGTCACCCTGGTAGTAGTCCATGACGATCTGGGCCTTCTTCTGAAGGTTCTCGTTCTCGGTGGACCAGCGGAACGCCTCGTCGATCTCCTTGGTGGAGGCCAGCGTGGAGAAGATGGAGGAGTAGCTCTTAGCGTGCACGGACTCCATGAACGCGATGTTCGTGTATACGGCTTCCTCGTGCGGGGTCAGCGCGTCCGGGATCAGGGAGACAGCACCAACAGTGCCCTGAATGGTGTCCAGCAGGGTCAGGCCCGTAAATACCCGCATGGTGAGCTGCTGCTCCGCCGGCGTCAGCGTGTTCCACGACTGGACATCGTTGGACAGCGGCACCTTCTCCGGAAGCCAGAAGTTGTTGACCAGGCGGTTCCAGACGTCGACGTCCTTATCGTCTTGAATCCGGTTCCAGTTGATCGCCTCAACATGGCTCAGAAGTTTGAGCTTATCGGTCAATTTGCGTCCTCCACCTTGGCTGTTTCACGGGAGCAAGCCTCCGTGCATGTTCAATTCTAGATGGTTGTGCGGGTGCCCTCGGGTCCGGCACCCGCACAACCAGGCCGCGACTAGACCCGCTGCTTTATCGTGCCGCCCGGATTTCGCTTTGCCGCAGTGTCAGTAATGAACTGACCAGTTCCTGCGGAACGGTTAACAACTCGGGTGTTCGAAGTTCCAGCCCCAACAAACTCGGTGGTCGTCGAGGCTGGACGCCGCCGCGCAGTTGCCGGGGACACAAACTCTCCAGTTCGGGCATCTCTTGAGATTTTCTGAGGCACTTCGGCCCCTTTCTGCCGAATGTTCGGCTGTTGATTCCTAGCTGGCATTTTTTGCCAGCTATCGAATCCCGCTCCGGGTTGGACGAGGGTCCAGCATCCCTGATACATTCGACATTCCAGATCGCATTTGGAATGTCTCGTGAGCGAGATTCTTGAGGAGTCATGTTGAAGCATGACTCCTCAGTCTTTTAACTCTCCTATTGAGATACGACGGCGGGCGGGCACCCGCCGTCGTACTTGGCTAGTTAGTTGAAGCTGCAACTACAGCATGCAGCTGACGCAGCCCTCAACCTCGGTCCCTTCCAGCGCGAGCTGGCGGAGACGGATGTAGTAGATGGTCTTGATGCCCTTCTTCCAGGCGTAGATCTGGGCCTTGTTGATGTCGCGCGTGGTGGCGGTGTCCTTGAAGAACAGCGTCAGCGACAAGCCCTGGTCCACGTGCTGCGTAGCCGCGGCGTAGGTGTCGATGACCTTCTCGTAGCCGATCTCGTACGCATCCTGGTAGTACTCCAGGTTGTCGTTGGTCAGGTACGGCGCCGGGTAGTACACGCGGCCCAGCTTGCCTTCCTTGCGGATCTCGATCTTGGACGCCACCGGGTGGATCGAGGAGGTGGAGTTGTTGATGTAGGAGATCGAGCCGGTGGGCGGAACGGCCTGCAGGTTCTGGTTGTAGATGCCGTGCTCCATAACGGAGGCCTTCAGCTCGCGCCAGTCAGCCTGCGTGGGGATGTGCACGTTCTTGAAGAGCTCGCGGACCTTCTCGGTCTGCGGAACCCATTCCTGCTCCGTGTACTTGTCGAAGAACTCGCCCGACGCGTACTTGGACTTCTCGAAGCCGCCGAACGTTTGGCCGGTTTCGACGGCCAGCAGGTTGGAGGCGCGCACCGCGTGGTACACCACCGAGTAGAAGTAGATGTTGGTGAAGTCCAGGCCCTCTTCGGAGCCGTAGTGGACCCGCTCCCGCGCCAGGTAGCCGTGCAGGTTCATCTGGCCCAGGCCGATGGCGTGGCTCTGGTCGTTGCCCTTGGCGATGGATGGCACAGAGGTGATGTTGGACATGTCCGAGACGGCGGACAGCGAGCGGATGGCCGTCTCGATGGTCAGGCCGAAGTCCGGCGAGTCCATGGTCTTGGCGATGTTCAGCGAGCCCAGGTTGCAGGAGATGTCCTTGCCGGTGTCGGCGTAGGACAGGTCATCGTTGTACGTGGTGGGCTGGGAAACCTGGAGGATCTCCGAGCACAGGTTGGACATGATGATCTTGCCGTCGATCGGGTTGGCCCGGTTGACGGTGTCCTCGAACATGATGTACGGGTAGCCGGATTCGAACTGGATCTCGGCGAGGGTCTGGAAGAACTCGCGCGCCTTGATCTTGGTCTTCTTGATCCGGGAATCGTCCACCATCTCGTAGTACTTCTCGGTGACCGAGACGTCGGAGAAGGGCATGCCGTAGACGCGTTCCACGTCGTAGGGCGAGAACAGATACATGTCCTCGTCCTTCTTGGCCAGCTCAAACGTGATGTCCGGGATGACGACGCCCAGGGACAGGGTCTTGATGCGGATCTTCTCGTCCGCGTTCTCGCGCTTGGTGTCCAGGAACCGGTAGATGTCCGGGTGGTGCGCGTGCAGGTACACGGCACCGGCACCCTGGCGCGCACCAAGCTGGTTGGCGTAGGAGAAGCTGTCTTCGAGGAGCTTCATCACGGGGATGACGCCGGAGGACTGGTTCTCGATCTGCTTGATGGGCGCACCCACCTCGCGGATGTTGGTCAGTGCGAACGCCACACCGCCGCCGCGCTTGGACAGCTGCAGTGCGGAGTTGATGGAGCGGCCGATCGACTCCATGTTGTCTTCGATGCGGAGCAGGAAGCAGGAGACCAGCTCGCCGCGCTGCTTCTTGCCGGCGTTCAGGAAGGTGGGGGTGGCCGGCTGGAAACGGCCGTCGATGATCTCGTCCACCATCTGCATGGCCAGCTGTTCGTTGCCGCGCGCCAAGTGCAGGGCCACCATGCAGACGCGGTCCTCGTAGCGTTCAAGGAAGCGCTTGCCGTCGAACGTCTTCAGCGTGTACGAAGTGTAGAACTTGAAGGCGCCCAGGAAGGTCTCGAAGCGGAACTTCTTCTTGTAGGCACGGTTGAACAGGTCACGGATGAAGTTCATCGTGTACTGGTCCAGCGTCTCGCGCTCGTAGTACTGGTTCTTCACCAGGTAATCGAGCTTCTCTTCCAGGTCGTGGAAGAACACGGTGTTGTTGTTAACGTGCTGCAGGAAGTACTGGTGGGCGGCCTCGCGGTCAGCCTCGAACTGGATTTCGCCATTGGGACCATAAAGGTTCAGCATGGCGTTCAGCTCGTGATAACCCAAGCCCTTGTAGGCAGCCGGCATCTCAGGCTTCTGGGCCCTGGTTACTTCTGTGTCTGCGACAGTCGTGTCCAAAACGTGTCCAATCCTTGGTTGACCCGGGTGACGTCTTCCGGCGTTCCCATGAGTTCGAATCGATAGAGGTGGGGTACCTGGCATTTGGCGGCGATGATGTCCGCGGCCATGCAGTAGTTTTCCCCGAAGTTTGTATTGCCGGCGCCGATGACGCCGCGGAGCAGTTGCCTGTTCTGCGGGTTGTTCAGGAACCGGATGACCTGCTTGGGAACGGACCCCTCTCCCCCGGTGCCGCCGTAGGTCGGCACCACCAGCACGAACGGCCGGGTGGCGAGGAGGGGTGCGTCCTTTGGATACAACGGGATCCGGGCCATCTCACGGCCAAGCTTCGCGACGAAGCGGCTGGTGTTCTCGGATGCCGAGGAAAAGTAGATGAGCTGGCTGTCCGTGACAACCTGCTCCGGCTGGTGGTGCGAAGTGGCCGGCGGGGACACCTCCACGCGCTGAGCCGCGTGGTGTTGCGAAGCGCTTCGCTGTGCTGTTGGTGCTGCCATGGGAGTCACCTCAGCTGGTTGATGGTTGCCGGCAGGAAAAGCGGAACTCCTAGGCCACGGAGGAAACGGCCGACAGCGCGAGTTCCTCGATCTTGTCGGGGCGGAAGCCGGACCAGTGGTCCTGGTCGGTGACCACAACGGGAGCCTGCATGTAGCCCAGTGCCTTCAGGCGCTCGAGTGCCTCGGCGTCCTGGGAGATGTCAACGCTCTGGTAGGTGATGCCCTTCTTGTCGAGCGCGCGGTAAGTGGCGTTGCACTGAACACAAGCAGGCTTCGTGTATACCGTTACGGTCATTGTCCCTGTCCCCTTAGTTGAACTCTTTTGCTGGGCCGGTGTCCCCGTCCAGCTGTATGTAGATACTACATGTAGTGCAGACGCCTCTTTGGAACCCCAAGATGATGTATTACAAGTATGTCATTTAATGCACCGTTAATCCACAGGCGGGGACCGGAAAATTGCCCGGGATCCCGGGTTTTTTGCGGGCTGGGTCCACAACCTGTGGACGGGGTTGCACACTTTTGCACAGTGCGCGTGTCGTGATTTCCCGGCGTGTCGCGCTGCGTGCCCCGACGCCGAAGAAGGGTCCCTCATCACTACATGTAGTGATGAGGGACCCTTCGATCAAGCACCTCAGCCGACGATTTCCTTCGCTTCTACCTGCTGGCGGGATTGAGCCGAGCGATGGCGGTGGACAACACAGTGGCGAAACTGCACCATGCCGCGTACGGAGCCAGCGATGCTCCGGCAACCCGGTTCAACCGGTACGTCCGCCGCACCAGGTCCGCGCTGCTGGCCGCCAGTACCGCCGCCTCGGCAGCGGCCAGCCACGGCCGGCGGGAGCGCCAGAAGAACCAGCTCCATGAAGCGTTGAGCACCAGGTTGGCGGCCAGCGCACCACGGTAGGCGCGCAGTTCCCGGCTGTGGTCGTTCCTGACCGGCCCCGGACTGTCGGCACGGTCCAGTTCAGCAGCCCGGTCCAACGCCACGGCCGACGTCACGGCCAGGTCCGCGTAGAGTGCTGTCCACACCACGGGAAAGGCAATCGCGGGCGGCTGCCAGTCCGGCTTGCGCAGCTTCAGGTACCAGCCACTCCGGGGGTCCGTCGCAACACCGCCCGCCGCGGCGGTGGCCACCGTCGCCGCGGTGGTCCATGCGAGTGTCTTGAGTTTCATGTGTCCTCCTGTCCCCGCTGGATACACGGTGAAACCTACAGCTGCGCCTCCCGGCGGTCCAGCACAATCTGCTGGACGTCCAGGTAGCCGGACTGGAACCCTGCGCGCGAGTAGCAGAGGTAGAACAGCCACATCCGCTGGAACACGGCGTCGAAGCCCAGGTCCCCTACCTCGCGGGAGCGGGCGAGGAACCGTTCCTCCCACAGCCGCAGGGTGGCTGCGTAGTGGTCGCCCATGCCCATCCGCTCCCGCACGCGCAGGGTGGTGTGCTGCTGGGTCACGCCCTCGATGGCCCGGACGGACGGCAGGAAGCCGCCGGGGAAGATGTATTTGTGCACCCACGTATAGGCGTTGCGGGTGGCGAGCATGCGCCCGTGCGGCATGGTGATCGCCTGGATGGCCACCTTTCCCCCCGGGGCCAGGACCCGGTCGATCGTCTGGAAGTAGATGGGCCAGTACTCGTACCCCACGGCCTCGATCATCTCGACCGACACGACGGCGTCGTACTCCCCTTCCACGGCGCGGTAGTCCTGCAGGGCCACCGTCACGCGGTCCGCGAACCCGGCCGCCGCAATGCGTTCCTGCGCCAGCGCCTGCTGCTCGCTGGACAGCGTGACGCTGTAGACGGTGGCACCACGGGCAGCGGCACGCAGGGCAAGCTCGCCCCAGCCGGTACCGATTTCCAGCAGCCGGGTACCGTCACCCACCCCGGCTTTGTCCAGCAACCGGTCGATCTTGGCCTGCTGGGCCTCCGCCAGGGAATCCCACGCCACCTCGGACAGCGGCCCGGCCCCGCCGGGAAACAGCGCCGACGAGTAGCTCATGGTGGAGTCCAGGAAGTTGGAAAACAAATCGTTGGACAGGTCGTAGTGCCGCGAAATGTTGCTGCGGGTGTTCTGCTCGGCGTTGCGCTCCTGTCGGGGCGTCCGCGGCAGGTACAGCGAGCGCAGCTTCTGCAGCGGCACGGGGATGAGCGTGTCCACGGAGGCGGCGAAGACTTCCAGCACCGCGGCCAGGTCGGAGGCTTCCCAGTCTCCGGCCATGAAGGACTCGCCCAGTCCGATCAGCCCGTTGTCGCCGATCCGGGCTTCGAATGCCGCGGGCCGCACCATGGTCATTACGGGAGCGTCCGGGCCGCCCATCCCCAGGACCGAACCGTCAGGGTATTCGACGCGCAGCGGCAGCCGCCTGACCGCGCCCTTGAACATCAGGCCTGCAGCCTTCCCTGCCACGTCGGCCTTAAGGCCCGACGGCGGCTGGGCAACACCGGGCCACAGGTCAGGATCGATGGTGGCCGGCGCAGCGGGGACACCACCGGCGGTCCAGGCTGCGGGCGAGTGGGTGGCGGCCGGCCCGTGGGTCTTGTTGTCGACGGAAGCTGAAGCAGTTCCGTTGTCGTCAGTCATTGTCATTGAACTGCCTCCTGTGAGGGGTGATGTGGTCTGGCAACGACGGGCAGGCGTCTTGCCCAGAGTTTAACGCCCTGGACCCGGATCAGGGCGGATACCAGCAGCGGCGCGGCAGGCACTGTCAGTGCCGCCGCAAGGATGTTGGGGACGGTGGCGGCCCGGCGCCTGCCGCCCATGGTGGCCACGAAGGGACGGTGCCCTTCGCGCTCCAGGATGATGGACACCGCGAGCCTGTCCCCGGGCGCTGGGACTTTCATCCTGTACTGCCCGTCGACGTCATTGAACGGCGACACATAGAACGCCTTCGGCACCGAGGCGCGGCCGCCGGGATCGGTCCGCAGCAAATAGCAATGCCGCTCCCCGTAAGTGTTGTGGACCTCGGCCACCACGCACTGGAGTTCCCCGCTGGAGCGGTAGCACCAGAACAGGGTGAGCGGATTAAAGACGTACCCAAAAACCCTGGCGCTGGTCAGCATGTGGATGGCGCCGCCGTCGGGCTCCATGCCCTGGGTCCGCAGGAACCGCTCCACGTTGGAGCGGATGTCCGCGTCCGGATCCCCCAGGTGGTCACCGGCCCGGAACACCGCCAGGGGCCGGAGCAGGAAGGGAAGCCGCGGAAGGTGGTCCACGTCCACGAACCAGCTGTAGCTCCGGTAAGTGAAGGCATTCTTCAACGGGGTGCGCCGCACATGGGAAATGGAGGTGCGGTAGATCGAGGCGTCCATGGTCACACAGGTTCTGCGGACAGCAGTTCCCGCTCCCCCTCGCCGGTGGAGTCTGCCGAATCGGCGGCGCGGGCCACCGGCCAAGTGCGGCCCAGCTTCTCAGCAGCCCGCACCCCGGAGAGGGCGCCGTCCTCGTGGAAGCCCCAGCCAAGGAACGCCCCGGCGTACGCGATCCTGCCGTCGCTCAGCGCGGCGATGGCCTGCTGGGCCTTCAGGGATTCAGGGGTGTACTGCGGGTGTTCGTACACCATCCGTTCCAGCACGGCGCTGTCGGAGATGAGTTCGGACTCGCCCAGGCTCACCAGGTAGGGCCTCCCGTCCACGGGCTCGAGCCGCTGCAGCCGGGTGAGGTCGTAGCTCACCAGGACCTTGTCCGGGCGGGCGTCGCACGCCGGAAGCCGGTAGTTCCAGGACGCCTTGGCGTTGTCCGCAGCCGGCAGGACAGCGGGGTCCTGGTGGAACACGGTGTGGTTCACCGAGTAGGGCATCCCACCCAGCGCCTCCTTCTCCTCCGGGGTGGCATCGGCCAGGAAGCCGAGTGCCTGGGCGGGATGGGTGGCGATCACGACTGCGTCGAAGTCTTCCAGCCCGCCTGCCGTTGCGAGCTCCACGCCCTCGGGCAGGCGCCGGATGGCGGTCACGGGAGTGTTGAGGCGCACGTCGGGGAGCGTGGCGGCAAGTCTTTCGACGTATCGTGCCGAGCCGCCCGTCACGGTGCGCCACTGCGGTGAGCCCTTGATGCCGAGCATCCCGTGGTGGCCGAGGAACGTGAAGAGGTAGCGCGCCGGATAGGCGAGTGCGGTGGTGGGATCGCAGGACCAGACAGCGCTGACCACCGGGGTCATGAAGTGCGATATGAAGTAGCTGCTGAATTTTTCCCGCGCCAGGAACTCTCCCAGCGTCAGTTCGGGGACGTCAACTTCGCCGCTGACGGCCGACGGCGGCGCGGTCCTGAGCAGTTCCCTCGCCTTCCGGTAGAAACGGGTGACTTCAAGCAGCATCAGCAGGTAGCGGCCGCGCAGCAGGCTGGAGGGCCTGGCAATGATGCCGCGGGCGCCGTCGCGGGCGCCGGCGTATTCCAGGCCGCAGCCGTCGCAGCGGATGGACATGCTCATCTCCGAATCCTGGGTCTCGACGCCAAGTTCCGCGAAGAGCCGCAGCAGGGTGGGATACGTCCGTTCGTTGTGCACGATAAACCCGGTATCCACGCCGATGACGCTACCGTCGGCCTGGGGCATTTCATGGGTGTGGGCATGGCCGCCCAGGCGTGAATCGGCCTCGAACAGGGTGACATCGTCCTGCCTGTTCAGTACGTAGGCGGCGGTCAATCCGGCCACCCCGCTGCCGATCACGGCGAAGCGCCGCCGGCCGCCTGCACTTACTGCTGGGTCAAGTGACACTTCAGGCTCCTCTGCTGAACATTGCCGCTGTTCTGGTTATACAGAGGGCTATTCGGCGCGGTCGCGGCGGCGGATGGGTGCAGTACTGTGAACTGGTGGTAAATCCCGTGCACCTGAAGACCCTCCTGGAGGTCACGCGGCTGGGCTCGTTCGCTGCGGCAGCCGCAACGCTTGGCTACACGGCCTCTGCCGTCTCGCAGCAGATGTCCGCGCTGGAGCGGGAAACGGGCGTCACCCTCTTCCAGCGGTCGGCGCGCGCCGTGATCCCTACGGAAGCCGCCGTCGTCATGACCAGGCACGCCGCCAAGGTGCTCACGGACATCGAAGCGCTGATGGCCGCTGCCTCACGGACGCAGGACACCGGGAGCCAGGAACTGCGGCTGGGCATCTTCCCCAGCCTGGCCACGTATGTCCTGCCGCGGATCCTGAAGAATCCGGCGTGGAAGAGGCTGGGGATCGACCTGCGGGTCTCCGTCGCGGAACCGGGCCAGACCATCCAGGGGCTGCGCACCGGAGGCGACCTGGACCTGGCGGTGGTGTTCCAGGTGGGCCAGACCGGCTTCGCGTGGCCCAACACGATCAACCGGCAATGGATCGGCGACGATGATTTCCGGGTGGTCCTGCCCGCCGGGTGGGGCTTCCGGGCCGATGCGAAGGTCGCGGCCGACCACCTGTCGGAGATGCCCTGGATCATGCATCATCCGGGCACCAGCGACGCCATGGTGATCGAGCGGCTGTTTGCCGGCTGCAACCTGCACCCCCGGGTGGTGGCGCACAGCGATGACTTCCACGCCAGCCTGGAGATGGCAGCCGCCGGCTTGGGCGCCGCCCTGGTTCCCGAACTGGCGCTCCGGAACAAACCCGCGGGCGTGGTGGTGCTGGACGTGCCGGAAATCCGGCTGGCCCGGAACGTCTTTGCGCTGCTGATCAATGACCGGAAAACCGCCAGGGTGCAGCTTTTCGTAGACCTGCTGGCCGAGACTCTCGCCGGGATGCGCACCGCGGTGAATTAGGCGCGAACGCTGGAATGGTCTGCCCTTCGGGTCTATGTTGAGACTATGAACAAGGTAGCGAGCCAGCACTTTGGGGAGATTGAGCTCAACCACGGCATGGATCATCTCTTCGCCGCCAAACATGAGCTGCGCGGCCATCCGCTGGAACTCGACCTGAAAATCAACGCCCACGACCACTTCGATGAAGCCGCACTGCGCAAGGTCGAATACCGGCTCCGCTTTCTGCCCGAACTGGTCGACGAGGTCCGGGGAATGATCGCCGAGGAGCTGGAGCAGGACGGCACCAGTCCGCAGGAATACCTGCACTTCCACTGCAACGCGCTCAAGGACGAACAACTGCATAAGGTCTTCGGCGTCCAGGACCGGAGCCAGCTCACCAACGAGGTGTTCCTCAAAGCCCTGAAGCTGGGGCATGTAGCCATCTACCCCGGGCAGCCGGAACGCTACTTCGTCCTGGACTTCACCCTCGGGGAGCACTTCACCGATGAGATCCTGGTGGCATCCGCTGACCAGGACGGCGTGGTGGACGACGAAATCGTCTGGGAGTCCTGAAGGGGATAATCTCCGGGGCGTTTGACCCTGGTGCTGCCGCGCTGCCGGTCCCAGCATAGGAGTTATGCAAGAGATCAGAACCGGTACGTGGCGGCTCGCTGCGTCGCTGATACTCGCCGGCGTGCTGGCATCAATATTCGCCGGCGTGTTCCACGCTGAGTCCCACGACGCCAACGACCACGTGGCCTCCTTCACTGCATACGCCAACAGCGGCATCTGGACCGCCGTGCATCTGGGCCAGTTCCTGGGGATGGCGTTGGTGTGCGCTGGACTCGTTTCCCTATGGGCAGCAAGTGGCGCGCAGCGCCATGCCATGACCTGGGTTGCCCGGTTTGGCGCCCTTGCCGCCGCTGCCGCCCTGGCACTCTATGCCGCCCTGCAGGCAGTAGACGGCGTGGCCCTGAAGCAGGCGGTGGATGCATGGGCCGCAGCTCCGGAACCCGAAAAGGCAGCCCGATTCGCCACGGCCGAAGGCATCCGCTGGCTGGAGTGGGGAATGCGCAGCTACCACAGCTTCCTGCTGGGAGCCGCGCTGGTACTGCTGGGCGTTGTTGTGGTGGCCATGCACCGTGTTCCCCGGATCATCGGATTACTGATGGCGCTGTCCGGAATGGGCTATCTGGCGCAGGGGTGGATCATCGGCGAAACAGGGTTCTCGGGTGCCAACTCGGTGCCAACTTTGGTTGCTATCGTGGCGATCGTCGCCGCGAGTGTATGGCTGTTCATCACCGCCGTGCGGATGAAGGATACGACGACGGCGGCGGCCCACCCAAGGTGACCCGCCGCCGTCGAGCGTTGCCTTACTTCGCCGTTTCCAGCAGGCCGGCGCGCACCGTCTGCGTGGCCTTGACCAGGTTCCGCAAGGACTCTTCAGTCTCGGCGTAGCCGCGGGTCTTCAGCCCGCAGTCAGGGTTGACCCAGAGCTGGCGGGACGGGACATGCCGGACGGCGGTGCTGAGCAGCTCCGTGACTTCCTGCTCGCCGGGAACGCGCGGGGAGTGGATGTCGTAGACGCCCGGGCCGACCCCGCGGCCAAAGCCGTGGGCCTCGAGGTCGTGGACCACCTCCATGCGGGAACGGGCGGCCTCGATGGAGGTCACGTCGGCGTCCAGGCCGTCGATCGCGTCGATGATCACGCCGAACTCGGAGTAGCAGAGGTGGGTGTGGATCTGGGTGGAATCGGCGGCACCGGCCGTGGCCAGGCGGAATGAGCCGACGGACCACTTCAGGTAGTCGGCCTGGTCGGCCTTGCGCAGCGGCAGCAGTTCGCGCAGGGCCGGCTCGTCCACCTGGATGACCTTGATGCCGGCGGCTTCGAGGTCGGCAATCTCGTCCCGCAGCGCCAGTCCCACCTGGTTGGCGGTTTCGCCCAGCGGCTGGTCGTCGCGGACGAAGGACCAGGCCAGGATGGTGACCGGACCGGTGAGCATGCCCTTCATCGGCTTGCTGGTCAGGGACTGCGCGTACTCCGCCCACTTGACGGTTATGGGGGCACTGCGGGTGACATCGCCCCAGAGGATGGAGGGCCGGGTGCAGCGTGAACCGTAGGACTGGACCCAGCCGTGGACGGTGACGTCGAAGCCTTCCAGGTTTTCGGCGAAGTACTGCACCATGTCGTTGCGCTCGGGCTCACCGTGCACCAGGACGTCGTAGCCCAGCTCTTCCTGCAGGTCCACCACGCGCTTGATCTCGTCCTTCATGAGCTGCTCGTACTGTTCATCACTCAGCTCGCCCTTGGTGTTGCGCGCGCGGGCTGAGCGGATCTCTGACGTCTGCGGGAAGGAGCCGATGGTGGTGGTGGGCAGCGGCGGCAGGTGCAGCGCCTCCTCCTGGGCCGCTTCGCGCACCGCGTAGTCGGACCGGGTGAAGTCCCCAGCGGTCAGGGCTTCGGTGCGGGCCCGGACGTCCGCGCGGTGGACGCCTTCTGCGGTGGCACGCGAGGCGATCACGGCGGTTGCCTGGTCGATGGCGGCTTTGGCGGAGGCGGGGTCTGCCAGGTAGGAGGCCAGGGTGGTGACCTCCGCGGCTTTCTGGTCCGCGAACGCAAGCCAGCTGCGGAGTTGCGCGGGCAGCCGGGTCTCCTCGTCAACGTCATGCGGGACGTGCTGGGTTGAGGTGGACGTGGAGACTGCCACCTTGCCTGCGGCGGCCCTCAGCCCATCGAGTTTCGCGGCCGAGGCAGCGAGGTCGTTGCGCCAGATGTTGTGGCCGTCCACGACGCCGGCAACCAGGGTCTTGTTGCCCAGGCCCGCCAGTGCTGCGGCGGAGGGAACAGCGCCCTTGAAGACGTCGATGTGCAGGGCGTCGATGTTGGTGGCGGCAAGCGTTCCCAGCTGGCCGCCGAGGGACCCGTAGGGGGTGGAGACGAGGATCTGCGGGCGGTTGGCCGCCGCGGTGAGGATGTCGTAGGCGCGGGCAACCGCTGCTTCGACCTCTGCAGCGGGGGTGTCCTGGTCGACCACCAGTGCGGGTTCGTCGAGCTGCACCCAGCCGGCGCCGGCGGCGGCCAGCTTTTCGAGCAGCTGGACGTACACCGGCAGGATGTCCTCGAGGCGGGACAGCGGCGCGAAGCCGGCCGGGGCGTCGTCGGAGGCCTTGGACAGGAGCAGGTAGGTAACCGGGCCGACGATGTACGGGCGGGTTTCGATGCCGTTGGCCAGTGCGAAGGCGAACTCGTCGACCTTGGCGGTGGAGGCCAGGGTGAATTCGGTTTCGGGGCCGATCTCAGGGACCAGGTAGTGGTAGTTGGTGTCGAACCACTTGGTCATTTCCAGCGGCTGCTGGTCCTTGGTGCCGCGGGCCAGGGTGAAGTAGCCGTCGATGTCCAGCTGCCCGGCGGCGTTGAGGAGCCTGCCGAAGCGTGCGGGCACGGCACCCAGGTGGGCCGTGGTATCCAGGACCTGGTCGTAGTAGGAGAACGTGCCGGGGACGGCTGCGGCCTCGGTCAGTCCCAGGTCATGGAGGCGCCTGGCGGTGGACAGCTGGATGTCCTTGGCGGCCGCGTCCAGTGCGGCGGCGTCGATTCGGCCGGCCCAGTAGGCTTCGACGGCCTTCTTGAGTTCGCGGCGGCGGCCGATCCTCGGGTAGCCGAGGAGTGAGGCGGACGGGAAGGGCGTGTTGTTTTCAGGCATGGCAAAGGTCCTCAGGTCGGAGGTAGGTCAAAAAGGGCGTGGGTCAGCGCGGTGAAGCGTGGAGGGTGCCGGGCCGGCGTTCAGCTGGCCAGCTGGGTCCGGGCAGCGGCGGCGCGGGCGTGGCTGCTGCGGTTATGCCGCGGCAGGGCCAGCTTGTCCAGGACTTCCAGCGCGCTTTGGTGCTCGTTGAAGGTGTAGAGGTGGAGTCCGGGGGCTCCGGCATCGAGGGCGGCATTGGCCAGGTCGACGGTGGCGTCGACGCCGATGTGGAGCCGTTCAATGTCGTTATCGGCAGCCGCGAGGCGATCCATCAGCCTGGGTGCCGGTTCCACTCCCGCCAACTCCCCCAGCCGCTTGAGGCGGCGGAGGCTGGTGAAAGGCATGACGCCGGGAATGATGGGAATGGTTACGCCGGCACGGCGGGCCCGGGTGAGCAGGTCCTCGTACTGCGAGGCTTCGAAGAACACCTGGGTGATGGCGAAATCGGCGCCGGAACGCTGCTTGGCGAGCAGCACTTCGACGTCGTGGTCTTCGCTGGGTGACTCCGGGTGGCGGGTGGGGTAGGCCGCCACGCCAACAGCGATCTTCCCGGCACAGAGCAGGGCCGAACGGCGCTGCTCCACCCGGCGGATGAGGTCGATGAGGTCCTGGGCGTACCGCAGGGACCCGGCCGCCGGCGGGGCGCCGTCCTGGGGGAGGTCGCCGCGCAGGGCGAGGATGCCACGCACCCCGATGTCCAGCAGGTCGCCGATGATCGCAGCGAGTTCCTGGGGGGTGTTGCCCACGCAGGTCAGGTGGGCCAATGGCCGCAGCGTAGTTTCGACCAGGAGCCGGTTGATGAGCTCGAGGGCGGTGTCCCGGTTCGATCCGCTGGCGCCGTAGGTGACGGAGACGTAGTCGGGCTCAGTAGTCTCCAACTCGCGGATTGTGGTCCAGAGGGTCTCCGCCGCCGCGGGCGAACGCGGCGGGAACAACTCATAGGAGAGAGCCACCGGGGCGGTCTCGGATAACTGGGGATGTGCGTCAATAAGGCTTGGTGGTGACATTTGCGTCCTTGGCTTTTGGGCCATTGGGGCTGCCTGCCCCAAGGGGCGGACAACCGGCAATGAATTTGAGTTTGGGAACACGGAGGGACTCCACGAGGACGCAGCCGCGACTGTTACGCCTGGAATGAAGTAGTCCGTGAGCAAATGTCAGGCCCACATGGGGGCACCCACACCCTCCGGAGCGGAGGATCGCTGACACGTTACCGCGGTAACTTGTCTAAGACTCTAGGGGGCCCGGCGGGCCGGGGACAAGTTGGTACCGAATTAAGACGCAGTTTTACGGGTTGTTTCTTGCGGCAACAGAATAATGTTCGTCCGTGGGCGCCCTACCACGGTCGCTCCGGGGCGGTGGCGTCCCCGCCGTCCAAGTATTCTTCCCGTTCGCGCCCGCTGTTCCGCTCCCGTTCCGCTTGCCGGGCACTGTCCTGCAATTGGTCCAGCTGATCCTGCCGGTTGTCACCGGACGGGTCCGGGGTCGGCTCCCCCGCCGGCGCAGGTTGCTGCGCCGCTTTTTGTCCGGCGGCCCCCAGTTTGTCTTCCAGCCGGCCTTCAGCGTCCGACAAGCGGCCGCCCGCTCCACCCTCTGCTTCGTTGGACCGGCAGCTTTGCGGCGCCTGCCCGGCAACGTCCAGCGCCTGCGTGAACAGTTGAACGGCCGACGCCGGGTCCCCGGCCTGAAGGCGCTGGTCACCCAGACGTTCAATCACCAGGACGAGGTTCACGCGCACCGGGCATTCGTCGCCGGATCCGTCCGGGACCATCGCCAGCGACTGTTCGAACAAGGTCCGGGCACTCTGGTGGTCACCCGACAGCACGGCAGCATCTCCGGCGGCGAACGGCGCCTTGTGCGGCTCCACCAGGTTGGCTATTCCAAGGCCGCCGGCCGCACTGCCCACCGCGGACGTGTTTCCGGCCTCGAAACCGGTGGCGGCCTGACGGGCGAGGAGGCCCAGGCTGAGGAGCTTGGCGGCGACACACAGCGCCAGGAGCACCGGCAGGGCGGACCACAGCAGCAGGCGGCGCCTGCGGATGTTGGCCGTCATGGTTTGCCCCCATTGCGGGACGCGGGACGGAGCCCCTGGAGTTGACGGATGATGCCCACCGCTTCGGGCAGGGCCAGCAGGAAGGCGCCGATGGAGAAGGCCCAGTAAAGCTCGCTGGCAGCTCCCAACGATCCGTCCTGGTCCGTTCGTTCGGCCCTGCCGGGGTGGGCCCGTTCCATCATGGCTGCCACAGGATCGCCGGCAGAGCGGTGGAGGTAGGGCACGCCCAGCTGGGAAGCGACGGTCCGCAGCCGCCCTTCGTCGATGACGGACAGCGCGTCCCCGGAGCTGCCGGGCCGGGTGTCCTGCACGTAGTTCGCCGGGGCACCGCTGCCGCCGCCGTCGGAAGCCTGGCCGGTGTTCGCTTTCATCCGGCCGCCGCCGGAGGTGCCGTACCCCAGCACCGCTCCCCCGGCCACCAGCCCGCCGTCGACCTTCATGGCCTCCGGCTCCTTGCCGCGGGTCTGTTCACCGTCCCCCAGGTAGTACACCAGCCGGGGCCGGTCCGGCCGGCTGTCCCGGGCAGCGGCCAGCCGTTCGGAAAGGACCTGCCTGGCCGCGGTGATGCTGCTGCCCCTGGCGTAGGCGGTCACCTGGGGTTCCATGACGTCCGTAATGGTTTCCAGCGCCAGGGTGTCGGTGCTGAGCGGCATCCGGACATGCGCCGTGGTGTCGAAGGTGATGACGGAGAAGCGGGCTCCCGGCAACTGTTCGGCGATGGCCATGATGTCCCTGCGGACGCCGTCCAGCCGCGGGGACCTGTTGCCGTAGTCCTCGGCCACCATGCTGGTGGTGGTGTCCACCACGAAGAACACGTCCAGGTCGGCGGTGGCGGCCTGCACCGAACCGCCGGGCATGGCGGGCCGGAGGGCTGCCACCAGGACCAGCAGGACAATCCCGCCCCGCCGCACCGCCACGCGGCTGCGCAGCGCTGTCCGCTGCAGGTGCCACAGGACCGCGGACAGTACGAGCCCGGACAGCAGCGCAACGCCCAGCGGCAGGCCCGGCACTTCCGAAAACACTGCCCGCGGTGCTCCCTGGATCGCCGCCCTTTCGGTCTGCTCCACGGCGGTGACAATTTCCGGCACAGCATCGGGACTGCCAAGGGAGTAGTACGAACCGCCGGTAGACAAAGCAGCAGCGCGCAGCCGGGCACCGGGTTGGTCGGAATCGCCGCCGTAGTCCAGATCGCCCGGATTAAGAGCGTAGACATGCACCGACCGCTCCTTCGCCAGCAGGGCAGCCTGCTCCAAGGTCAGGATCGGCTTGCCCGAAAGGAAGTTGTCCGTGGCCAGCACCACAGACCGCGAACGCGTGGGCATACTGCCGCCGCCTGCCGCGTTCCCGTCCTCACCGGAGGGTCCGCCGGTGGCTCCCGGGAAGCTGTTGAGGCAGGAGGCCAGGCCATCCCCGATAAGCGAGGATCCCCTGCTGCTCCAGGTGCCGTCCAGGAATCCGGAGCTTCCTGGTTTGCCGTCAAAGGCGTCCTTGGCAGCCTGCAGCTGCTCCTGGGCGTAGGCATAGTCATCGGTCAGCGGAAACACCTGGATGGCGCTGCTGTCGAAGATGGTCAGGCCGATCCGCTCGCCGCGGAAGTTCTTCGCCAGGCCGGCGAAGACCTCCACGACCGCAGCGTCGGCACCGCTCATGGAGCCGGAGGCGTCCAGGCAGAGCATGACGTCGCGGTTGTGCTGCTCCGGGCGGATGGTGGTCACGTCCGCCGGCCGCGCTGCCGCAACGGCCGTGGCTGCCAGCAGCACCGCGCAGGCGGTCGCGGCAGCGGCCATCCAGCGGCGGTGCCGCCGGAGGGCTGCCTGGTATTCCGGGAGGGCGGTGAGCCTGTCGGCGTGCGCCACGGGCCGGCGCCCTACGTTGGAGCCCCGGCGCCCGCGCAGCGCAACCCAGGCCGCCGCACCGGCGGCCAGAGCGGCGAGCGGCAGCAGCCACCAGAAGATCAGTTCCATGCGCGCACCGCCTCGGAAGCTTTTGCTGCCGAGGCAGCCACGGAGGGCAGCGGTCCGGGGCCGAATTCGGCGGGATAGAGGGCCTCGATGACGTGTGCCGCAGCCGGGAGCGGGTGCCGGGCCAGGTCCTGGTGCGTCATCCTGGTGGCGTCGACTCCCGTTGCGTCCCGCACGAACCCGCGCAGCAGGAGGCTGACCTGCTGGTGCGCTGCGCGTGCGTCAAGGTTTCCCGCCGCCGCCTCCTGTTCCACATCGCGGATCCGCTGCAGGTACGCCGCCTTCAGCCCGGGCAGGTCCGTCAGGGCGGACCGGGAGCGGGCCCGGCCGGCCGTGGAGCGCACAGGAGGACGCGTGGTGGCAAACACGAAGACGTACCACCCTGCCACCAGGGCCAGGACTGCCGCGCCGCACCACATCCAGGCCGTGCTGTACTGCAGCGGGCCGTAGAACCCAGGGTCAGCCTGCACGCCGGTGCCTCTCCAGGAGGGCGAACAAGCTGGCGATGACATCCCCGCTGCCGGCCACCTCACCTTCGGTGATTCCGGCCGATTGCAGCATGGCTTTGCGCGCTGCGTCACGGTCCTTAGCGGCTGCGGCGTAGGCAGCCGCTACCACGGAGGACGTGGCCGGCTGCCAGGCAAGGAGGGAGGAATCTGCCACGCTGTAGGAGTCGCCGCTCCGCTGTAACCTTGCGTCGGCCAGGGGTGGAGGAACCAGTTCCGCATCCCTGACCGTCAGCCACAGGATCTCATGCTGGGCGCGCAGCCTGCGCAGGAGGCGTCCGGTGGCATCGTCCGCAGCCAGTTCATCCGCGACGACGAACAGCAGGTGCCGTCCGCTGATGTTCCGCGCGATGTAGTCGAGCTGGTCGCGGATGCTGCTGCCAGGCGCGTCGAGGCCAGTGTGTGAGTCCACGTGCCGGAGCAGCCGTTCGAGATGCGCCTCTCCGCCCTTCGCCGGGAAGGACCGGGTTGCGGCCGAGTCACCGCACACCATTCCCACCACGTCGCCGTGACGGAGGGCCAGGTAGCCCAGGACGCCGAGGGACAGCACGGCGATGTCCTTCTTCGCTTCCCCGGACCGCGCCTCCGCCGCCATGTTGCGTCCGGTATCGGTGACCAGGAGGACTGTCTGCCTGCGGACGGCCACGTAACGCCGGATCAAGGGCGAGCCGTGGCGCGCCGACGCTTTCCAGTCAATGTCGCGGACCTCGTCACCGGGGACGTAGGCGCGCAGGTCGTCGAAGTCCAGGCTGCGGCCCCTGAACACGGAACCGTATTCGCCGTCGAGCATGCCGCGGGCTTTGCGGTGCGCGAAGATGGCAATCTTCGATTTCACGCGCTGGAGGAGGGTGGCCATGCGGGGTCAGGGAGTCTGGACGGCGGCGACGATGGCGTCGATCACCGATTCCACGGGAACCTGCTCGGCCACCGCGTCAAAGTTCAGGATGAGCCGGTGCCGGAGCACCCGGTGGGCCAGCGACCTGACGTCCTCGGGGATAACGTGGTCCCGGCCGTTCAGCAGGGCCACCGCCCGGGCTGCCTGGCTGAAGGCAATGCTGGCCCGGGGGCTGGCGCCAAACTCGATGAATCCGGCAAGTTTCGCATCAATGTACGCGGGCGCGTTCCGGGTCACGTACACCAACCCCACGATGTAGTTGATCACCGCCGGATCGATGTAGATGCGGGCAGCCAGTTGCTGGATCCCGGTGACGGCGTCCAGGGAGGCGGCAGCGGCGGGCTTCTGCTCCGGGGTGTAGACGCCGGCGTCGATCCTGCGGATGATCTCGGCCTCTTCGGCCGGGCTGGGGTAATCCAGGACGTCCTTGAGCATGAACCGGTCCATCTGCGCTTCTGGCAGCTGGTAGGTACCCTCCTGCTCGATGGGGTTCTGGGTGGCCAGGACAAGGAATGGCGAGGGCAGCCGGTAGTCCTGCCCGCCGATGGACGTCTGGCGTTCCTGCATCGCCTCGAGCATCGCGCTCTGGGTCTTGGCGCTGGAGCGGTTGATCTCGTCCAGCAGCACAATGTTGGCGTGGACCGGTCCGAGCTGGGTGTGGAAGCTTCCCTTGGCGGCGTCGTAGATCTGTGTTCCCACGATGTCGCTGGGCAACAGGTCCGGGGTGCATTGGATCCGGCGGAATTCACCGCTGACGGCGTCGGCAAGGGCCTGCGCGGCGGTGGTCTTCGCCAGCCCCGGGACGCTCTCCAGCAGGATGTGTCCGCCGGTCAGCAGGCCCACCAGCAGCGATTCCCGCAGCCGGGGCTGCCCCACCACCTTGGCATCGAAACTTCGTGAAATGTTGGCGGCCACCTGCTGCGCCCTGGCCAGCTCCGCAGGTTGGATTCGTGCGGGCACGCTGGTCGAAAGCACTGGATTCCCCCTGATGACGGTGTTGGGCGGACGGTCCGGGCCGGCCGCGTCCCGTCCGTCATCCTATCCAAGCCGGGCAGCCCCGGCCCGGCAATGGGCACCCCTCCCCATGCGGGTCCGGCAGGTCTATCCTTTTGCCATGATTGAGCTCCCAGCCAGTTACAAGGAATATCTCGCCGACAAGAGCCAGATGGTCATCGACACCGTCAGGCCCGTCCTGATGCAGTCCGCTGCCGATAAACTCCACGGCGTCCGCGTGGTGGACACCCACCACGGCCACCAGGCCCATCTGGATGACACCCTGCCGTTCGGTGTGGTGCTTGAGGACATCGATTAGCCCCTTACAGCTCCCGACAGGGCCAGTGAGTTGCCGGACCCGCGCGCCACGATGGCGTAGAGGGCCAGGACCGGAATCGAATAGAGGATCGAGAATGCGGCCAGTTGGCCGTAGGCAACTGCCCCGTGCTGGCCGAAGAAGCTGAAGATCGATACTGCTGCCGGCTGCCTGCCCTCGGAGAGCAGCAGCACGAACGGGACGAAGAAGTTCCCCCAGGCCTGGATGAAGACGAAGATGAACACCACGCCCAGGCCGGGCCCCATGAGCGGCAGCACGATTGCACGCAGGCCCGCCAGCCGGGAGGCGCCGTCCACCCAGGCCGCCTCCTCCAGCGCCAGGGGCACGGCATCCATGAAGTTCCTGGTCATCCAGATGGCCATGGGCAGGCTGGCGGCTGCCAGGAACAGCACCGTGGCCGGGAGGGAATCCAGCAGCCGGAACTGCACGAACAGGCCATAGACGGGCACCATGATGGCCGTGACGGGCAGGCAGGTTCCGAAGAGGATGCCGGACATGAACGGGGTGGTGAAGCGGGAGCGGTAGCGGGACAGGGGGTACGCGGCGGGAACGGCGGCCGCCAGCGTCACGATCCCCGTCCCGGCGGACAGCAGCAGGCTGTTCCACAGCGGCCGGAACAGCAGTTCCGGAGTGAGGACGGCGGCGAAATTGTCCAGGGCCGGCCGTTGCGGGACCTTGACCGCATGTCCCGCGGCAGGATCCAGCGAGCCGAGGACCAGCCAGAGCAGCGGCAGCAGGAAGCACCCCCCAATCAGCAGCAGGATAACGTCCGCCAGAATGCTGCGCCTGCCTTTTCGCCCGGCGGTCACGGCTTCTGCTCCTTCAGCAAACGAAGGTATGCTCCCCCGAATACTCCGCCGATGAGGATCAGGACCGTAGCGACGGCGGTGCCATAGCCGATGTCTCCGAACTTGAAGGCCTCCTGGTAGGCCAGCACGGGCAGGGTGGTGCTGCCGTTGGCAGGACCGCCGGCGGTCATGACCCAGATCAGGGTGAAGACGGCCAGGGTCTGCAGCGTGACCAGCATCAGGTTGGTGGCTATGCTGCCCCGGATCACCGGAAGGGTAATGGACACCAGCCGCTGCCAGGCCCCGGCACCGTCCATCTGTGCAGCTTCGGTCAGCTCGCCGGGGACTCCGGCAAGCGCGGACCGGTAGACCAGCATGGAGAAGGCGGTCCCGCGCCACACGTTCGCCAGGATCACGGCCGCCATGGGAACCGCGTAGAGCCAGTCTGTCTCCGCCAGTCCCAGCCCGCCGAGCAGCTGGTTGAGTGTTCCGTCGCGGCTGAAGAAGGCGTAGGCTGCGAACGCCGCCACGATCTCCGGCAGGACCCAGGCGGCGACGACGGCGGTCCCGACAGTTGCGGAGACCACCGGCCGTGCACGCCGCATCAGGACCGCGAGGGCGAGCCCCAGCACATTTTGGCCCAGGATCGCCGAACCGGCGACGAAGAGGACGGTCAAGGCCAACGACAGCGGAAAGGTTTGGTCCTGCAGCAGCCGCTGGTAGTTGTCCAGGCCCACCCAGTCGGGGTTCCTGGCGTGGCGCCCGGTGAGTGCGGCGTTGGTCAGGGAGGCGTGGAAGGCCCACAGCACCGGGCCGGCGAGGAACACAAGCAGAAGCACGACGGCGGGCAGCACCGGCAGGTACCGGACCACGTGCCGTGTGCGGTGGCTGGCGGGCACCGCTTACTTCCGGATGGTTTTGTCGCCGCCCACAATGCCGGCCACGGCCGCGTCGTAATCGGCTGCCGCCTGTTCCGGGGTCCTGTTACCGGTGATAACGGCTTCGGTGGCCTCCTGCACGGCAGCGGAGATCCGCGGATAGTCGGACGTCGCGGGGCGGTACCGGGTGACTGCGACCAGGCTGGACACGTCCTTCACGAACGGGTTGGCAGATTGGTAGCCGTGGTCGGCAGCGACGTCGGTGCGGACGGCGATCTGCGAGCTGTCCACCGTGAACCTGAGGGAGTTCTTTGCGTCCAGGGCGGTGGTCAGGAATTTGAACGCGAGGTCGGGCTGCTTGGTTTCCGCGCCCACGGCCAACGTCCATCCTCCGGACATGCTCACTGCGCCGGGCGGGCCCCCTGCCTGGGTGGGGAACGGGGCCACTCCCATGTCCTGCCCGTACTCCGGCCAGGCGTAGCTGCCGCCGTCCTGCCAGAACGACGGCGCGTAGGAGCCTTCCACGGTTGCGCCAAGTTTTGCCTTCGGGAACCATTCGCCGAACACCTTTTTCCAGACGTTCGGATCCAGCGCCTCGGCCGGAGGCACTGCGAGCTTTTCCCCATAGAGGGTTTTGAGGAAGGCCAGCGAATCCTTGAAGCCGGCCGAGCCAACGACCCACTTTTTCGAATCCTGGTCATAAAGGGCCGTCCCGGTGCCGTACAGGAGCTCGTAGAAACCCTGCATCACGCTTCCTTCACCGGTGCCCTTGCCGGCATACATGTTGAAGGGAATCACATCCGGCTGGGAGGCCTTGATCTTCCTGGCGGTGTCCAGGATCTCCTGCCAGCTTGACGGGCGCCACGGCAGGCCAATGCCGGCAGCCTCAAAAACCTTCTTGTTGTACCAGATGGCACGCGTGTCGGTGCCCAGCGGGACCGCGTACGTGCCGCCGTCGTCCGCTTTGCCTGCTTCCTTGGCGCCGGCATCGAACTTGTTCCAGTCCCCCCACCCGGACAGGCGGCTGTCCAGGTTCAGGAGGTAGCCGGCGTCCACGTCGGAGCGGACCTTGAACGTGTCCTCGTAGAAGACGTCCGGGGCGGTGGCGGGCGACCGCAGCGCCAGCGCCAGCTTGGTGCCGTAATCGTCGTCATTGGCCTGGATGGGCTGCAGCTCAATTGCCACACCCTGGTTGGCGGCCTCGAACTCCTTCTTCGCCTCCTGGAACATGGTGTCCAGTACCGTGAACGAGTCTGTTTTCTGGTACGCCACCTTGATGGTCCGGTTTCCGCCGGCAGGATCGGCGGGGGTGCAGGCCGCGAGGACCAGGACTGCGGCGGCCGCCAGCGATGCGGCTTTGGATGCCCGGCGGAACACGGCCCCGTCAGCTTTCCAGCAGGAGCCGCTGGGCGCGCGGCGCGAGCGTATGTTCCAGGACCAGCGAGGCGGCGCCGATGGCGCCCACGTCCTCCCCCACCCCTGTACCCACGACTTCGATGGGGTGGATCAGGCGTGCGGCGCTGTTGGCGTCCAGCAGCGGCGGGACCAGTTCGAGGTAGCGCTGCGACAGGCAGGTCCAGAACGGGCCACCGAAGACCACCCGTTCAACATCCAGGGTGTTGGTGACCACCGAGACCGCCCGGGCAACCAGGACGGCGGACTTGTCCAGGATGGCGGCGGCGCCCTCGTCGCCGGCGTAGGCACGGGCGCACAGCTCGGAAAAGCTCTGCTGGATTTCGGCGGCACTTCCGGCCTGGGCCCCCTCCAGGACTCCCGCTGCCACAGCTTCCGCCACCAGGACCTGCGGTATGCAGGATGACTTCACGCAGCCGCGCTGGCCGCAATCGCAGGGCGGTCCGTCCGGGTCCACGATGATGTGGCCGATCTCGCCGGCGTTGCCGGATGTGCCGCGGACCACCTCATCGTTCAGGACGATCCCGCAGCCGATGCCGGTCCCCATGTACATGAACACGAAACTGCCGGCGCCGCTGGGGCCGCCCGCCCATGTTTCCGCCACGGCGGCGCTGGTGACGTCCTTGTCCACCAGCACGGAATAGCCGGTGGCCTTGGCCAGCGCGTTCCGCAGTTCCACCCTGTCCCATCCGGGAAGCAGTGGCGGGTCCACCACGGTGCCGTGGTCCAGGTCGATGGGACCTGGAGCGGCCACTCCGAGTCCTGCGATGCGGGCATGGTCCACGCCGGAATCCTCCACGAGCTGGGCCAGCTCCGCGGCGATGGTGGCGATCACGGCGGCGGGATCGTTTCCGCCCGGGGTCTTGATCCGGGAGTGCCGCACCACGGCTCCCACGAGGTCAAGCACCACGAATGTGGTCACGGCCGGGTCCAGGTGGACACCGAGGGCGTACATGCCGCCGGGGTTCAGGCGCAGGATGGTGCGGGGCTTGCCGGGGCCGCTGCCCTCCTTGCCGGCTTCGACGATCAGGTTCTGGTCCAGCAGGCGGCGGGATATGTTCGAGATGGTCTGCGGCGACAGGCCAACGATCTGGGCGAGTTCCACCCGGCTCAGTCCCCCGGAGGTCCTGCGGATTGCGTCGAGGATGACCGTGAGGTTGAAGTCCCCCATCCTGGGCAAGTTGGTTCCGCGCCTCGGAGAGGATGGGCGGATCTCAGACACGGTGTCCCCTAAACGTCTTCGGCTACCTGGCGGTGGTGATGCTTTGAATCGTACGTTAAGCGTCCGCCACCGCCCACATGTCCTGCCAGCGGCGCGGCGGATGTCGTGGCCGGTGAGGGGAAGGAAGGGGTCAGCGGGACCTGCGGGCGCTGCGGGTGACGGTGAACTTCGGGTTACGGCCCTCCACCGCGGTGGGCCCGACGGACCGCTCCAGGGCGGGCAGGTAGTCCAGGTGCCGGTTGTACACCGTCCACAGCTCGCCCCCCGGAGCCAGGACCCGTCCCGCGGCTTCGATCATCTTCAGCCCGGCGCCGGCGTGCACCCCGGCACCAACATGGAACGGCGGGTTCAGGAGTACGGCGTCCACCGAGCCGTCCGCGAAGGTGCTGAGCGCATCGTCCTGCAGCACCGTGATCCGGTTCCCAAGACCATTCAGGCGGGCGGTGGCCAGGGCGGACTGGACGGCCGCCGCGGACTGGTCGGTTGCCGTCACCGCGGCCTCCGGGAACTGCCTGGCATACATTGCGGCGAGGATACCGGTGCCGCATCCGAGGTCGACGGCGTGGCGTGCCGGCTTCATGGCGGGCAGGAACGTCAGCAGGAAGCGCGTGCCGATGTCCAGCCTGGCGCCGGCGAAGACAGCGCCGTGCGCGGCGACGTCCAGGTCCAGTTCCGCAAGGTGTTCAACCACCGGAAAACGCGGGGATGCGGCGGCGGTTTTGGGACCGGCCGCGAGGAGGATCCGCGATTTTTGCCGCGCCAGCTGCGGCTGCACGGACACGAAATACCGTTCAAGGACGGCGTTCATGCCCAGTGACATGTGCTTCACCCGCCCACCTGCGAGCAGCCGGACATCCGGTGCGGCGTACCTGGCAACGGCGGCAGCGATCTCCTCAAGCTCGGCGAGGGTCTTGGGGAGTTGCAGCAGGACGGTGTCCGCTCCGGCCAGCAGTTCGGGCCCCAGGGGCAGCTGCATGAAACTGGACCCGGCGCTGTCTGCCGGAAGCCCGGCAGCCTCCCGCCTCGCTGACAGTTCGGCCGCGTTCAGCCGCAGGGCCCGCTCCCCGGTGACCAGGTCCTGGTGCACGCGAAGCGACGCCGGGGCCAAGGTCTCGGCGGTGCCGAGAGTGAGTGCTCCGTAGCGGTCTCCAATAACCGCCACGCCACCGCCCGCCCGTCCCAGGGCGACAGCTGTTTCCAGCAAGAGCCGGTCGGTGGCGTCCCAGGCCTGCAGGTTGGGGGCTTCCACATCAGGCCGCCGTCGCAGCCCGTCGAAGATGTCCGCCAGGGTGTTTGCTGCCACCGGTGTGCTGCCGCCTTCTGTCGCCTCTGCCGGCCCCGGGACCCGGGGCATCACCCCCACGTTACCGGTTCCGCCGCCGTCACCGTCGCCATCGCCGGCAGCTTCAGGATCGCTGCCACTGCTGCCCGTCCGGCACGGTTGGCGCCGATGGTGGACGACGACGGGCCGTACCCGACCAGGTGGACGCGCGGCTCGGCCGCCACCTGCGTTCCGTCCATGGCGATCCCGCCGCCCGGTCCCCGCAGCTGGAGCGGCGCCAGGTGTTCCAGTTCCGCCCTGAACCCTGTGGCCCACAGGATGACGTCGGCCTTGAGCAGGGTGCCGTCGGCGCGGCGGACCCCCTCGGGTTCAATGGCGGTAAACATGGGCTGCCGGTCCAGCGCTCCCCGTTCCTTCGCTGCACGAAGGGCGGGCGTCCAGATCAGGCCCGTCACCGATACGACGCTTTGCGGTGGGAGCCCCTTGCGGACGCGCTCCTCCACGAGTGCCACGGCGTCATGGCCCGCCCTGGCATCAAACGCTTCGTCGCGCCACACCGGCTCCCGGCGCGTGAACCAGCTGGTGGAAGTGACGCGGGAAATCTCCTCCAGCAGCCCCACGGCAGAAATCCCGCCGCCCACCACGATCACGTGCCGGCCGCGGAACTCATCCGCGGACACGTAGTCGGCCACATGCAGTTGCCTGCCGCGGAACGAGGAACGGCCGGGATAGATGGGCCAGAACGGGCGGGTCCACGTGCCCGTGGCGTTGATGAGTGCCTTGGCGCGCCAGTCGCCGTCGGACGTTTCGATCCGCAGCCGGCCGGCCGGATTGCTGTCCTCGCGCCGCACGGCCCGCACCTTCACCGGCCGGTGGACGGCAAGCCCCAGCTCCGCCTCATAGCCGGCGAAATAGCGGGTCAGGAATTCCGAGCTTGGTTCCGCGGGGTCCACCTCCGGCTTGGCGATCCCGGGAAGGTCGCTGATCCCGTTGACGGTGGCCATGCGCAGGCTCTTCCAGCGGTGCCGCCACGCGCCGCCGGGACCTTCCCCGGCGTCGAGCACGGCGAAGCTGAGCCCGCGGCGCTGGAGATGGTACGCCGCCGACAGGCCTGCCTGGCCGGCCCCGATGACCACCACATCGGTTGGGTCAGGAATCACTCCCCCATGATAGTCGCGGAGGGCTGCCGGGCCTTAGGGTGGGCGCATGGACACTGAAGACGCCGGACAGAGCGGAACCGGAGTGCGTGGACACGCCGCCAGGCTGGAGAAGGCGCTGGGGGTGGTTTTGGGCACCAGCGAAGTCCCGCTGAGGCTGCGGGCATGGGACGGCTCGGAAGCAGGCCCCGCCAACGCACCGGTCCTGGAGTTCAAGTCCCGGAAGGCTTTGCGGCGGATGCTCTGGTCACCGGGGCAGCTTGGCCTGAGCCGGGCGTACGTGGCAGGCGACATCGACGCCCCCGGTGACATCTTCGAAGCCTTCGCTGCGTTGAGTTCAGCCGGGAAGTTCGCCGAGCCCGGACCCTTCCGGCCGCTTTCCGCCAGCGAACTCTGGCTGCTGGTGCGTACCGCGGTCCGGCTGGGCGCTGTTGGACCCAGCCCTGCCCCTCCGCCCGAAGAGGCGCGGATCGCCAGGAAGGGCAGGATGCACTCCCGTGGACGGGATTCGGCTGCCATCTCGCATCACTACGACGTCGGCAACGATTTTTACGCCTTGGTGCTGGGACCCTCAATGGTCTACTCCTGCGCTGTGTGGCCGGACGAAGGCGCCCCTCCCGGCGGCGGGCCGGACAATGGACTGGACTCGGCGCAGGAAGCCAAGCTGGACCTTGTCTGCCGCAAGCTGGGCCTCCAGCCCGGGATGCGGGTCCTCGATGTTGGCTGCGGGTGGGGCAGCTTCGCCCTCCATGCCGCGGCAAGGTACGGCGCCAGGGTGGTGGGCGTGACGCTGTCAATGGAGCAGGCCATCCTGGCCCGCAAGCGCGCAGCCGACGCCGGCCTCACCGACAGGGTGGAGATCCGGGTCCAGGACTACCGGGACGTCAACGACGGGCCCTACGATGCCATCAGCTCCATCGGCATGTCCGAGCACGTGGGACGGCCCCAGACCCCTGCCTATGCCGCAGCGCTCTTCGGGCTGCTCCGCCCCGGCGGCCGGCTGCTGAACCATGCCATCTCCTGGAACGCCGGCCCCACCGCCCCTGATCCCGACTCATTCATCCCCCGGTACGTCTTCCCGGACGGCGAGATGATCAGCCTGGGCGAAATGGTGTCCGCCCTGGAGACTGCCCGGTTCGAAGTCCTCGACGTGGAAGCACTGCGCCCCCACTACGCGCTGACCCTGCGGGCGTGGGTCAGGCGGCTGGAGCAGAACTGGGCGGAAGCGGTGCAATTGGCCGGAGAAGGGCGCGCGCGGGTGTGGCGGCTGTACATGGCGGCCAGCGCCATCGGATTCGAAAACGGACTCACTGGAGTCAACCAGGTCCTGGTGCGCCGTCCGGGCGGGGAGGAACCGCCGTTGCGCCGCACAGCCTGGCTGTGACGCAAGCGCCTTCCTGCCAGGACGCAACCTGGCAGGAAGGCGGCTTGGCGACCCCGCGGTCAGGCCCCAGCGCGGTCAGGCCACCGGGGAAGGTCCGCCCGGCTGGGTGAAGTGCTGGGTCTTTTCGATCTGCACCACTTTGGGATCCGTTTCATCGGCGGCGTAGTCCGTGGGGCGGGTAAGGTCTTCGCCGGTCCGGACCTTGAGGGCCCGCATCACCAGGGTCAGCACGGCGGCGACCACCAGGTTCAGCGCGAACGCCGACACGGCAATGTAGACGCTGAAGTCCGTGCCGGGAATGGGGGCCACCGAACCACCAAAGTGTGCCTTGGTCACGGGGTTGACCACGTTGTAGGCGGAGACGGTACCGAAGATGATGCCCACCGCCCAGCCGATCAGCAGGGCCCAGCGGTCGAACCAGCGTGTGTAGAGGCCGGCCACCACTGCGGGGAAGGTCTGCAGGATCCAGATGCCGCCCAGCAACTGCATGTTGATGGCCGCCGACTGGTCCATGGCGATCACAAAAACCAGGGCGCCCACCTTCACCACCAGGGAGACAATCTTGGACACCTTCGCCTCCGTTTTTGGATCGACGTCCGGGCGGATGAAGTCGCGGTAGATGTTCCGGGTGAACATGTTGGCGGCGGCAATGGACATGATCGCTGCAGGCACCAGGGCCCCGATGGCAATCGCGGCCAGTGCGATCCCGGCGAACCAGGCCGGGAAGTGGTCAAGGAACAGCTGCGGGACCACCAGCTGCGGATTGACCGATCCGTCCAGGTCGATTGGCTTGGTGCCCGCCTTGATGGCCACGAAACCCAGCAGGGCCAGGAATCCGAGCATCAGGGAGTACAGCGGCAGGATGGCGGCATTGCGGCGGATGGTGTTGCGTGCCTTCGAGGCCAGCACCGCGGTCACCGAGTGCGGATACATGAACAGCGCCATGGCCGAGCCCAGCGCCAGCGACCAGTAGGCGGAGTAGTTTGCCGCCCCGGGGACGAAGACACCCGCCGGCTTGCCCGTGGCCTGGTTCACCGCGCCCAGCTTGGTCTGCGCCGCCCCGAAAATGGTGTCCCAGCCGCCGAACTTGATGGGCAGGTAGATCACGGCGACAATCACGGCAAGGTAGATCAGGAGGTCCTTCACGACGGCGATCATCGCCGGGGCGCGCAGGCCCGAGGTGTAGGTGTAGGCGGCCAGGACCACGAAGGCCAGGATCAGCGGCAGGTCGGTCAGCAGCACGTTGCCGGAGCTCCCCAGGCCAAGGACGGTAAGGACTGCCTTGATACCCACCAGCTGCAGCGCAATGTAGGGCATGGTGGCGACGATGCCCG
Source organism: Pseudarthrobacter sp. CC12 (assembly GCF_039907755.1). Classification (NCBI taxonomy): domain Bacteria; kingdom Bacillati; phylum Actinomycetota; class Actinomycetes; order Micrococcales; family Micrococcaceae; genus Pseudarthrobacter; species Pseudarthrobacter sp. CC12. The sequence continues at coordinate 74,159 of NZ_JARDJH010000011.1, forward strand.
TCACGGCCACGGCCAGGGAGAGCCAGCGGCTGCCATAGCGGCCGCCCACGAAGTCCGCCGAGGTGACGTAGCCGTGGCGGTGCGATACGGACCACAGCCGGCTCATGATGATGAAGATGATCGGATACAGGACGATCGTGTACGGAACCGCGAAGAAGCCGCTTACCGCGCCGGTGGCCCACATGGCTGCCGGCACCGCCACGAAGGTGTACGCGGTGTAGAGGTCCCCGCCCAGGAGGAACCAGGTGATCCAGGTGCCGAAGCCGCGGCCGCCCAGTCCCCACTCGTCCAGGCTGTGCAGCCCTTCCACTTCGGTGCTGCGGCGCCACTTGGCGGCGAGGAAGCCCATCACGGCCACGATGACGAACAGCAGCACCACAATGATCAGGGCAGTCCAGTTGATCTCGCGCGTGTTCATGGCCGGCCACCTCCCAACCCGGCCCCGGCGGAGCCACTGCCTGCCTGGGGCGGGCCACCTGCGCGCGCCTCGGCCCGCCGTCGTCGGTCTTCCTTGGTGACCAGCCAGTACGCACTGCCGGTCAGGATCGCAGAGATTGGCACCCACAGCAGCTGGTACCAGTAGAAGAAGGGCATCCCTGCCAGCCGCGGCGCGTCAAAGGAGTAGAGCTGCGGCATTAATGGGAAAAGGATGGCGGCGGCCAGCAGGATACCGGCGCCGATATAGGGTGCGGGCCTGGCCGGTCCGCGGATAGCGGTGTCCCGGGTCAGGCGCGGTTCATCCGGAAAAGCCCCGCCGTTGCGGTCGTAGCCGTCTGCGTGGGACATCTGTGACCTCCTCGTCAGCCTGTCCCGCGGCCGCCGCTTTGGATGAAAGCTGTCCGGAGGCGGGACGATGTGCCCTCAACCACAGTTGTACCGCGCTTTGACCTGCGCCGGAAGGGTTTCGGCCCAGTATCGGTTGCCGGTGGCAACAAAAAAAGGAACCATCACGTGTGATGGTTCCCTTTCCGTACTGGTGGAGCTGAGGGGACTCGAACCCCTGACCCCCTGCATGCCATGCAGGTGCGCTACCAGCTGCGCCACAGCCCCGTACGTTTGTTTTCCGGTGGAATTCCCCGGAGCAACCTGACCAGAGTAATGCACTTTTCCGCTGGACGCCAATCGGCGGTGATCAGGCGTTTGGGCACCCCACCACGACGCCTTGACGCGACAAAAAAGTCCGCCGGAACCACATGGTTCCGGCGGACTTTCCGGTGGAGCTGAGGGGACTCGAACCCCTGACCCCCTGCATGCCATGCAGGTGCGCTACCAGCTGCGCCACAGCCCCGGATTGTTGCTGCCCTTGCGAGCTATCTTCAGGGTCTCCCCCGAAGCAACTCAAATATCTTAGAACAGCATTTCCGAAAATTCCAAATTGGGAATATTCGCCGCCAGGCGTGGCCTACTCGCTGTCGGAAACAGCGCCGGCTTTGGCTGACGCGTCATCACCGAGCTCCAGGTCGACGACGGGGCAATCCTTCCAGAGACGCTCAAGGGCGTAGAACACGCGGTCCTCCTCGTGCTGGACGTGGATCACGACGTCGGCGTAGTCCAACAGGACCCAGCGGCCGCCGGACCGGCCCTCGCGGCGCACCGGCCGCAGGTCCTGCTTGGCGAGCTCTTCCTCGATGCCGTCCACGATGGCGTTGACCTGGCGTTCGCTGGGCGCCGAGGCGATGAGGAAGACATCGGCGAGGGCCAAACGTTCGCTGACGTCCATGGCGACGATGTCCTGGGCGATCTTGTCCGCGGCGGCCTTGGCGGCCGTGCGGGCTATAGCGATGGACGATGATGTTGCAGTCACAAGACTCCTTGTTTTGGTTAAGTGTTGGTGCCGGCTGGCAGGTCAGCGGGACATGCCGCTGACGATCAGGATGATCCCGGCGATGAGGGCCAGGATCCCGAAGGCGAGGATGCAGAACTGGAGAATGCGGTTCCGGCGGGCCCTGGTGAGGCCGGCGGTGGCGGCATCCAGGGGATCGAGCCCGTAGGCGGAGCGGGCGGGAACCCGGGGAAGGTCTTCGAAAAGATCCTCCGACTGGTCTTCCGGCCGCGAAACCGGCTTGGGACGGCTGGCGGCTTTGGCAGCCGCCTCGGCGCGGGCGATGACCTGTGAGCGGCCGGTTGCCGCATCCGGGGCTGGCGCTTTGGGCCGTGCGGCGGGCCTCCGTTTTCCAGCGCCCGGTACTTTCGTGCCGGGCAACTTGGTACCGGGCCGGGTGGTCACCGGAACGTGGGAGGTGGCCGGCGGTTTCATGACCGGCCGCTCCACGCCCGGCACCTGGACGAACTCCAGGGGCGTCACCATCGCGAGGTTGCTGGCCGTTGACGGGCCCGCGGTGTCCTTTTGCGCCGGAGCGTTGCCGGGGGCGCCGGCGGGATTGCCGGCCTGCTCGGCAAGTTTCTGCCGGGCCATGGCGCGGCGGTTCAAGACGGCGGCCCGTTCGGCCAACGCAATTTGCTCAGCCAGGATTTCGGGATCCACGGCTTCCGGATCCAGGGAAGCGATGTGCTCCATCTTGGCAATCTGGTTCCTGGCCTGCGCGGCGATGAGTGCGCGCGCTTCCAGGGCCTGTTCCACCGTCATGCCCTCCGGGGCGCCGGCGGGGGCATGGGCAGGGTTGATTGCGTTGGTATTGTCCGCGCCCTCTCCTGCCCCGCCGGTGTCTTTGCCTGGCGTGGCAGGCTTGGGGGTACCTGGCGTGGCCGCCTTGCCCGCAGGAGGAGGGGCGGCCGGAACGATGGGGTTGGCGGACGTCAGGGCCTGCTCCTTGAGCTGCTGCAAGCGCAGCTGGCGCCGGGTGGGGGGCCCGCCGGCAGCAAGCTGCCCTTCCTTTTCCTCAAGCTCCTTGATGGTGCGCAGTGCGGCACGGTCGCGGGCGCGGATCTGGGAGGAGCGTTGCATGGCGGCCTGGTCCGACGGCGCCTGGGTGTGGGCTGCCGGGGCGGCTCCCCCTGCGGAACCGGAGGCGGGCGCCGAATCCTGGCCGTCCTGCGCGGGCGCGCTGTCAGCCGGCCGGTTAGCGGCCGGTGGGCGCTGCTCCGTGGCAGGCAAGGTGGCCTGCTGGGCGTCCCTGGCCTTCCGGAGTTCCCGGCGGCTGCGGATTGGGGGCTGTTCCTGACTCATTGAGAACTCATTCAGTACTGGCTGGTTCGCGTGCTTCGGACGTTGCGTCATCCGCGCCTGCCGGTGCCTCCGAGTACAGACCGTACTTGGCGATGTACTGGACCACCCCGTCCGGGACGAGGTACCAGACCGGGCTGTTGGAGGCCACCCGGGCGCGGCAGTCCGTCGACGAGATGGCCATGGCGGGCACTTCCAGAAGGCTGACGTCGTCCCGGCCCATGCCGTCCAGAACGTGCCCGGGCCGGGTCACGCCAACGAAGTGGGCGAGCGACCAGAGTTCGTCGATGTCCTTCCACGACAGGATCTGCGCCAGCGCATCCGCGCCGGTGATGAAGAACAGGTCGGCGTCCGGGCGCTGCGCCCTGAGGTCGCGCAGGGTGTCGATGGTGTACGTGGGACCGGGGCGGTCGACGTCGACACGGCTGACGGTGAACCGTGGATTGGAGGCCGTGGCGATGACGGTCATCAGGTAGCGGTGTTCGGGCTCGCTGACCTGTTTATGGGACTTTTGCCATGGCTGCCCGGTGGGAACGAAGACCACCTCGTCAAGGTCGAACTCCGCTGCGACTTCGCTGGCCGCCACAAGGTGGCCGTGGTGGATGGGATCGAAAGTCCCGCCCATCACGCCCAGGCGCAGCCTCCCCCGGGCCCCATTGCGTTGCAGGTTGTGGGAAATGTTAGTGGCCCTGCCCGCGATCGTGCTTGTTGGGGTGCTGGCGGTGCGGATCCGCGTGCTCATCCGTGGCAGCGTGCCGGTTGCCCAGGTTGTTGTAGGACCAGGCAATGAGCATCAGCACCACCAGGATGCCGAACATGGACACGCCGAAGACCCACGGTTCGGCCCACAGGGGCGCGAGCTCCTCGTGGCCTGATTCGCCTGCAGCGGCGACGGACGTGGCAATCTGCTGGAGCAGCATTTTCTCCCCTTGTTCAAGGATTTACAGGCAGCGGAACCTTCCGCTGCTTTCCGGGTTCTGGTCTATGTTACCGCGTTGCTACCCGCGGACCTGGCCTTCGCCCTGGACGATCCACTTCGTGGTGGTGAGTTCGGTCAGGCCCATGGGACCGCGGGCATGCAGCTTCTGCGTGGAGATGCCAACCTCCGCACCCAGGCCCAGTTCCCCGCCGTCGGTGAACCGGGTGGAGGCGTTGACGATTACCGCAGCGGAGTCAACCTCGGCGATGAAACGCTCGGCATTGGCGAGGCTGTTGGTGAGGATCGCCTCGGTGTGGCCGGTGGACCAGGTCCGGATGTGCTGGACGGCTTCGTCCAGGCTGTCCACCATTGCCACGGCCAGGTCCAGGTCCATGTACTCCGTTTCCCAGTCCGCGTCCGTCGCCGGTTCGGTTTCGACCGTGGCGGGCAGTGCGGCACTGATGCGCCCGTCCACGTGGAGCCGGACACCGGCGCTGCGAAGGGCGGAGGCGACGGCGGGAAGCACCGTTGAGCCGGAATGGACCAGCAGTGTCTCCACGGTATTGCAGACACTGGGCCGCTGGGTCTTGGCGTTGAGCAGGATCTCCACGGCCATGTTCTCGTCGGCGGACTCATCGATGAAGATGTGGACGTTTCCCTCGCCTGTTTCGATGACCGGCACGGCGGAGTTGGTGACCACGGTCTGGATCAGGTCCCGGCCGCCGCGGGGAATCAGGACATCCACCCTTCCGCGGGCTTTCATCAGGACGGTGGCGCCTGCACGGCCGTACTGGTCCACGGTCTGGACTGCGTCAGCCGGCAGGCCAACGGATTCCAGGGCTTCGCGCAGGATCCGGACCAGCACCTGGTTGGTGGCTTCTGCCGCGCTGCCGCCGCGGAGGATGACGGCATTGCCACTCTTGAGGGCAAGTCCTGCGATGTCAACAGTGACATTGGGCCGTGCCTCGTAGATGGCAGCAACCACCCCCATGGGCACATTGACCTGGCGGAGGCGCAGCCCGTTGGGGAGGGTCTGCCCGCGCACCACGTTGCCCACGGGGTCCGGAAGGCCGGCCAGGTTTTCCAGGGCCGCCACCAGCCCGGCGACGCGGGATTCGGTGAGGGTGAGCCGGTCCAGGAGGGCAGCGGAGGTCCCGTTGGCCTTGCCCCGCTGCACATCCATGGCGTTGGCAGCGAGGATGGCCGGGACATTCTCCTGCAGGGCGGCGCCCACGGCACGGAGGGCACGGTCTTTCCAGGCCCGGTTGGCGGTGGCCATTTGACGGGCGGCCAGGCGGGCGCGGTCGGTGATGGCGTGGACGGCCGGCTCCACCCCGGCAGCGGGCAAGGGTGCCTCGGCCGATTCCGGTTCTGCTGCGGGAACCGGCTGCTCCTGCGCAGCGGTGGTTCCGGAATGTTCAGCAGCGTGGATCAGGGCGTCAGTCATGATCCAAGTTTAGGCGAGGTGGCAGCTCAGACCAGCACCAGGTCATCAACATGAACAACTTCACGGTTGTAGCCGCTGCCCATTTCCTCGCCCAGCTCATGCGTTGACCGTCCCAGCATCCGCGGCAGCTCCTCGGAGGAGTAGTTCACCAGGCCGCGGGCAATAATGGTGCCGTCGGCTCCGGCCAGCTCAACGGCGTCGCCGGCTTCAAATTCGCCATGCACGGCGGAGATGCCAGCCGGCAGCAGGGACGTGCGGTGGTGCCGCACAGCGCGGACTGCCCCCTCGTCCAGGACCAGCCGGCCCTGGACCGACGCAACGTGCGCCAGCCACAGGAGGCGGACCGGTTTGCGGGAGCCGTTGACGGCGAACCACGTGCCCACGTCCTCGCCGTTCAAGGCCGCTGCGGCATTGGGTGTGGACGTCACCAAGGCGTGGATTCCCGATCCTGCCGCCATGCCGGCGGCCTCCACTTTGGTCATCATGCCCCCGGTGCCCACGCCCGCCTTGCCCGCCTTGCCAATGGATACGCCCTCGAGGTCGTGGGCGCCGGTGACCAGCGGGATGCGCCTGGCACCCTGGGAAGGTGGGCCGTCATAGAGGGAGTCGACGTCGGACAGCAGCACGAGTGCGTCGGCGCGCACCAGGTGGGCCACCAGGGCGGCCAGCCGGTCGTTGTCACCGAAGCGGATCTCATGGGTGGCCACGGTGTCGTTTTCGTTGACCACCGGGACTACCCCAAGGTTCAGCAGCCGGTCCATGGCGCGGAGGGCGTTGGTGTGCTGGCTGCGGCGCATCAGGTCCTCGGCGGTCAGCAGGACCTGGCTGACGGTGACCCCATGGGCACCGAAGGCCTGGGTGTACCGGGCCATCAGGAGCCCCTGGCCCACGCTGGCAGCGGCCTGCTGGGTGGCCAGGTCGCGGGGCCGTTTGGCCAGACCAAGCGGCGCCAGGCCTGCGGCGATGGCGCCCGAGGACACCAGGATGATCTCGGCGCCCGCATTGCGCTTGGCCGCCAGGGCGTCAGCGAGGGCGGTCAGTGATTCCTCCGAGATGCCGCCCTTGATGCTGGTCAGCGACGAGGAGCCTACCTTGACCACGATCCGGCGGGCCCCGGCCAGCGCGCTCCTGTCCCCCGCGGGCACGGCGGGTACTGCAGTCATGCCCCTAGAGGTCATCGTCCGCTTCCAGTCCGCTTTCCTTGACGGGCTGGGCGGCACGGCGGCCGCTGACGGACTCGGTCCAGATCCCGGCCTTCCGCTCTGCCTCGAGCTCCGCCCGGGCGGCAGCCTTGGCGTCGCGGCGCTCCTGCTGCTCTTCGCGCTTCTGGCTGCGGGTGGGGCGGTCGCCGATATCGGCGAACCGGACGTCGGTGCCGCGCGGCGACGCCAGGAGCTCAGCCCCTGCCATCATGGTGGGCTCCCAGTCGAACACCACGCCGTCGTCCTCGCCAATGACCACGGTGTCACCGGGCTTGGCGCCCTGCTTGAACAGTTCGGTTTCAACGCCGAGCCGGGCGAGCCGGTCCGCCAGGTAGCCGATGGCCTCTTCGTTGGTGAAGTCGGTCTGCTTGACCCAGCGCACGGGCTTTTCGCCCAGGACGCGGAACAGCGGTTCCAGGTTCTTTTCCTCGCGGCGGATCTTGAACCCGGCTTCGTTGACTGCACGCGGCCGCAGCACCGCAGGCTGCACCTTGGGCGGTGCGGCAGCCACCGCATCCCGGGCTGCCTTGACGATCTCCGCCATGGCGAAACCGAGCTGGCGCAGGCCCTCATGGCTGGTGGCGGATACTTCGAACACACGGTAGCCGCGCGACTCGAGCTCCGGACGCACGAATTCCGCCATGTCCTTGCCGTCGGGCAGGTCCACCTTGTTCAACGCGACCAGCCGTGGGCGGTGGTTCAGGGGAACCACTTCACCGTCCTGGCCGGCATAGCTCATGTCGACGGCGTACTTCTCCAGCTCACCCTCGATGATGGCGAGGTCCGTGAGCGGGTCCCGGTCCGATTCAAGGGTGCCGCAGTCCAGCACATGGACCAGGGCCGCACAGCGCTCGACGTGGCGGAGGAAGTTGTGGCCCAGGCCCCGCCCCTCACTGGCGCCCTCGATGAGGCCGGGGACGTCGGCGATGGTGAACCGTACGTCGCCGGCCTGCACCACGCCGAGGTTGGGAACCAGGGTGGTGAACGGGTAGTCGGCGATCTTGGGCCGGGCGGCGGACATGGCTGCAATCAAGCTGGACTTGCCCGCTGACGGGAAGCCCACCAGCGCGATGTCGGCAATGCTCTTGAGTTCCAGGACGATGTCCCGGGAATCCCCCTCGATGCCGAGCAGCGCGAAGCCGGGGGCGCGGCGCTTCTGTGAGGACAGGGCAGCGTTGCCGAGCCCGCCCAGGCCGCCGGCGGCTGCCACGAACTCGGCGCCTTCCCCCACGAGGTCGGCCAGGACTTCGCCGTCCTTGGTCTTGACCACCGTGCCGTCCGGAACGGGGAGGATCAGGGTCTCGCCGTTCTTGCCGCCGCGCCAGTCGCCCATGCCGGGGCCGCCGTTGCTCGCGTGCCGGTGCGGTGCGTGGTGGTAGTCGAGGAGCGTAGTGGTCTGGTGGTCCACGCGCAGGATCACGTCGCCGCCGTTGCCGCCGTTCCCGCCGTCGGGACCGCCGAGTGGCTTGAACTTCTCGCGGTGGACGGAGACGCAACCATGGCCGCCGGTTCCGCCGGATACATGCAGTACTACCCGGTCTACAAAGCTGGCCACGTGGATCTCCTCAGGTGCTGTTTATGGGGCGCCCGGGGACGCCACATCGATTGTAATGCTGTTAAAAGAACAGTGGAGCGGACCCTCAGGCCCGCTCCACCGCTTCAGAACTGGTTGTTACTCTGCAGCTGCAGCAGCAACGATGTTGACTACGCGACGACCGCGGCGGGTGCCGAATTCAACGGCGCCCGGGGTCAGTGCGAACAGGGTGTCGTCACCGCCACGGCCAACGCCGGCGCCGGGGTGGAAGTGGGTGCCACGCTGGCGGACGATGATCTCGCCGGCGGAAACAACCTGGCCGCCGAAGCGCTTGACGCCGAGGTACTGAGCGTTGGAATCGCGACCGTTGCGAGTGGAGCTCGCGCCCTTTTTATGTGCCATCTGAAATGCCTGCCTCTAAATTCTGGGGAATCTGTTGAAATGCCTGAACAGTAACCGCGGTGGTTACTTGATGCCGGTGATCTTGACCTTGGTCAGTTCCTGGCGGTGACCCTGGCGCTTCTTGTAGCCGGTCTTGTTCTTGAACTTCTGGATGACAATCTTAGGACCACGCAGGTCCTGGAGGATTTCAGCCGTAACAGTTACCTTGGCCAGGTCAGCGGCGGCGGAGGTGACCTTGTCACCATCAACCAGGAGCAGTGCGGGCAGCTCAATGGTGCTGCCGGCTCCACCGGCGACGCGGTTCAGGGTAACGAAGTCTCCAACGGAAACCTTCTCTTGGCGGCCGCCTGCGCGGACAATCGCGTACACCACTTGGGAACTCACTTCTCTCGACGTTTATTACAAAATTTGCGTGCGGAACCGACTCAAAAAAGCCAGGGTTCGCGCTGTGCCTCAACGCCGTGGGGTCATAACCCAAGTGTTGGCGTAAGCACCGAAGATCCAGAATACGCTAAATCCATCTACGGCCGCAAATGAGGCTGGTTCCGGCGGCCCGGGTGTGGTAGTAACCACACTCCGACAGGCAGCACCGCAACCATGGACTCCATCATAGCGGCGGCGCTGCCCGCAGGGTTCAGGAATGCAACCTCGGCGCGTCGAAGAATTCCACTTCCAGGCGGCAGGACTGCTTGAACGCAGTCACCATCGCCGCGCGTTCGTGGTCGGAGGCCTTCCGCCCTGCTGCGTCCACGATGGCGATGGCCCGGCGGGTGGCCTCGGCGAAGCCCTCGTCCGCGTAGGTCCGGAGCCAGGCTGCGTAGGCGTGGCCGCCCGGCTCTCCCGAGGCAAGGAACCGGGCGTGCAGCTTTTCCCCGACTTCGGCGTAAAGCCAGAAGCAGGGCAGGACGGCGGCGGCCAGGACGGCGTAGCTTCCCGACGCCGATGCTGCGGTGAGGTGGTCCACGTAGGCCTTGGTGACGGGGCCAAGTCCGCCCTGGGCGGGGCGGGTGCTGAGCCACGAGCGGTGCAGCTCCGACTCCACTTCCAGGCACTGCTGCGATGATCCGGCCCAGAACAGCTGCTCCCCTTCTGACGGGGCCAGGGCACTCGCCCGGGCAAGGACCCGGGAGTAGCCGTTCAGGTACAGGGCATCCTGCGCCAGGTAGTAGGCGAAGTCCTTCTCGGCCAGGTCCCCGGTGGCCAGGCCGTGGATGAAGTCCAGGGCGTAGATGTCCGCCAGGTCCTGCTGGGCTTCCGTCCACAGCCGGGCAGCGAAAGCGCCTTCCGCGAGGGCCGGCCGCACGTGGTGGAAATGGTGCACGGGGCCGTTTCCCCGGCCCACTTCAAGCTGCTCCGACTTCTCAAGGGCGCCGGCCAGCCATGGCTTGACCGTTCGGAGCGATGCCTCCCAGTCGCCAAGGCGTGCCTGGACGGTGGCCATCGCGGAGGAAAGGGAACAGCCGGTGCCGTGGCTGTTGCGCGTGTCGATGCGGTTTCCCTGCACCTCCACCACTTCCCCTGGCAGGAGGCCTGCCGTATTGACCAGCGCATCCGGGCAGTCCGCACCCGCCAGGTGCCCGCCCTTGACAAGGATGGTGGCGCCGGTGGCATCCGCCAGGCGCCTCCCCTGCTCCAGCGCTGCCGCCCAGCTGTCTGCTGGATCCGCGCCCACCAGCATGGCAAGCTCCGGCAGGTTGGGGGTAATGAGGTGGGCCAGGGGCAAGATGTCCCGGAGGGCGGCCTCGGCGGACTCTTTCAGCAGCCGGTCGCCGCTGGTGGCCACCATCACCGGGTCCAGGACAACGACGGCGGGACGGACCTTCTCCAGCCAGTGCCGGACAGTGCGGATCACGGCCTCGTCCCCCAGCATGCCGATCTTGACGGCGTCAATGGAGATATCATCGCTGACCGCGTCCAGCTGCTGTGCCAGGAAGGCTGCGGGAGGAACGTGGACTGCCTGTACACCGCACGTGTTCTGCGCCGTCAGGGCCGTGATGGCTGCCATGCCGTAACCGCCGTGGGCGGCAATGCTTTTCAGGTCGGCCTGGATGCCTGCGCCCCCGGACGGGTCGGAGCCGGCGATGGACAGGACCCGCGGGACTTCCCGGCCGGTTGGCAGCCCGGTGCCGGCGGCGGAGGAAGCTGGCAGGGGCATGGAAAGGGTCGAAGACAAGAGACATCCCTTCGCCGGTACTAGCCGGACAGGTTCAACGGGTCTGGATCTCAGCCGGCCTGCTGCGCGGCACCCCGTGTCGGTTCCTACCCTAGCCCGTGTGCCGCACCCGGGAAAAAGGTGACAACGGCCGCCGCAAAAATGGGCCCTCCCGCAACGGCAGGAATCCCCGCCCCGCACGGTACCCCCGGTAATCCGGGTGGACCGATGCGCAGGACGGGGATTCCTGGCTGGAAGCTCCTGTGCCTAGAGTTCCGAGGCAGGCACCCCGACGCCGAGGATGATGGGTTCCTCGGCCGCCTTCCGCGGTTCCGGCTGGTCCTTCGCGGGTTCGGGGGCCTTCGCTGCGTGCGAGTGCCCACCGGCATCAGCCTGGACGTTTTCATGGTGCTGGACGGCGGTCTCGTTGGCGGCACCCTGGGCACGGCTGGCGGCCCGGTGGCGCCGGGGCCGGCGCTGCCGGGACTGCTCCAGCGTGTGGTCCGAATAGTCCTTTTCAGGGGACGCCTCAGGAGCGGCACCGGCGCGGGCTCCCGCCGCCCCTGCGCCGGCCGGCTGCTCCGGTGCTGCCTCTTCTGCTGCCTGCAGAGCCTCTGCCTGATTGGCAGGCGCATGTCCCACAGGGGAAGCCGGCTGGCCCAGGTGTGCGAATGCTTCCGCAAGCCGGTCCAGCGTCAGGGCAGGCTTCGGATGCTGTTCCCCGGCGTGCTCCACGAACGGAAGCGGGACTTCCTCGCCGCCGAACGTGAGGACGGCTGCGGGACGTGCCGGGGCATCGGCGTCGTGCTTCTCCTCAACGGGTACCTGCGCGGGCTCCGCGGCCGGCACCTGCCGGGCAGCCGCTACCTCGTCGTCGTGCAGGTGGGCCGCATGGGCGGCAGCGGCGATGTTCGCCAGGGCAAGCCTGGTTGCCTCCGCCTTGGCGTGCCGCTCGGCGTCGGACGGGTCCGGCTGGACGGTGTGGACATGGACGGCAGGTGCCGGGGCAGCCTCGGGCTGCTGGCCGCCGCGTCCCCGCCGCCGCTTGCGTTCGGACCGGACACCGGGCTGGGCGTCGTTCCGCTGCGCTTCCGGGCGGGCCTCCGCACGGGTTTCGGGCCGGTTGTCGGTGCGCTGGACGTGGTGCTCGGCCGCCACCGTGTTGGCCCGGCGGTGCTCCACGGGATCGTCGTGGGTCACGACGCCCCGGCCGGCGCAGGCCTCGCACTGCTCGCCGAACACCTCCAGCAGGCCGGTGCCCATGCGCTTGCGCGTCATCTGGACCAGGCCGAGTGAGGTCACCTCGGCAACCTGGTGCTTGGTCCGGTCCCGGCCCAGGCACTCAACCAGGCGGCGCAGGACCAGGTCGCGGTTGGATTCGAGCACCATGTCGATGAAGTCGATCACGATGATGCCGCCGATGTCGCGCAGCCGCAGCTGGCGCACCACTTCCTCGGCCGCTTCGAGGTTGTTCTTGGTGACGGTTTCCTCGAGGTTGCCGCCGCTGCCGGTGAACTTGCCCGTGTTGACGTCCACCACGGTCATGGCCTCGGTGCGGTCGATCACCAGGGAGCCGCCGGAGGGCAGGAAGACCTTCCGTTCGAGGGCTTTGTGGATCTGTTCGTCGATTCGCCAGGCGGAGAAGATGTCCTGGTCCTTGGTCCACTTCTCGAGCCGGCCCACAAGGTCCGGCGCCACGTAGGTGACGTAGGCCTCGATGGTGTCCCAGGCCTCCTCGCCGGAAACGATGAGCTTGGAGAAGTCCTCGTTGAAGACGTCACGGACCACCTTGATGGTCAGGTCGGGTTCGCCGTAGAGGAGCTCGGGGGCCAGGATCTTGGTGGAGGTGGACTGGCTTTCGATGCCTTCCCACTGGGCGCGCAGCCGGTTGATGTCGTGCGTGAGCTCTTCCTCGGAAGCGCCCTCGGCGGCGGTGCGGACAATGACGCCGGCGTGCTCGGGAAGGCGGTCCTTGAGGATGCGCTTGAGCCGGTTGCGTTCGACGTCGGGCAGCTTCCGGGAGATGCCCGTCATGGAACCGCCGGGGACGTACACCAGGTAGCGGCCGGGCAGGGAGATCTGGCTGGTGAGGCGGGCACCCTTGTGGCCCACCGGGTCCTTGGTGACCTGGACCAGCACGGTGTCGCCGGACTTGAGCGCGTTCTCAATGCGGCGCTGCTTGCCCTCCAGGTTGACGGCTTCCCAGTTGACCTCGCCGGCGTACAGGACGGCGTTGCGGCCGCGTCCGATGTCCACGAACGCCGCTTCCATGGATGGCAGCACGTTCTGGACCTTGCCCAGGTACACGTTGCCGATCAACGAATCCTGCTGGGTCTTGGACACGAAGTGCTCTGCCAGGACGCCGTCTTCGAGGACGCCGATCTGGATTCTGTCATCGCGCTGGCGCACGATCATCTGGCGGTCCACGGATTCGCGGCGGGCCAGGAACTCGGCTTCGGTGATCACCGTGCGGCGGCGGCCGGTGTCGCGGGATTCGCGGCGGCGCTGCTTCTTGGCCTCAAGGCGGGTGGAGCCCTTGACGCTGGTGACCCGGTTGTTGACCGGCGCTTCACTGACCGCGCGCGGCGCACGGACCCTCGTCACCGTATTGGGCGGATCGTCGTCTTCCCCACCGGTCAGCTCAAGGTCCTGGTCACCGCGGCGGCGGCGACGGCGGCGGCGGGACGTCACGCCGTCTTCCACCTGGCCTGCGTTGTCCTCGTCGGACTCGTCCTCAGCATCGGAACCGCTGTCCTCGTTGTCCTCCTCCGCCGTACCACCGATGCGGCTGCGGCCCCTGCGGCCACGGCTGCGGCGACGGCGGCGGCTGGAGGAATCCTCGGCGTCTTCGGATTCTTCTTCCTCAGGCTCCGCGGTGGCCGAAGCTGCGGGCCGGACTACGGTGCTGAGGTCCGGGGCCTGGAAGAGTACTGAGGTGGGGGAAGCGGGTTCCAGGAACAGCGAGCCGAAGGGGCTGGCGGCAGCGGCGGCCTCGCCGTCTTCCACTGCCGGCGCTTCCGTGGGCTGCTCCGGTGCCGGAGCCCCTTCCGTTGCAGGAACGGCTTCCTGCCCGGCGGGCACGTTCGCCTGCTCCACGTCCTGTTCGGCGATCTGGTCAGCGGCCTCCGGCAGCACTGCCTCCGGGACTGCGGAGGCAGGTGTTTCACCAGCCGTTCCCGCGGAGTCGGCTGCGGGGGCGGCGGCTGGAGAGGCAGCCTTGCGGGTGGCTACCCGACGGCGGCGGACCGGCTTGGTTTCGGGATCTGCCGTTGCCTCCTGGGCAGGAACGGCAGGGCTGCCGGCGCCGGGGTCCGGAACTGCGGCCGGCGCGTCAACGGTCGCCACTTCGGCAGCACGCTCCGCGTCAGCGGCGAAGGCAGGCAGGGGTTCCGCGGTGTCGGCCTTCTTCCGGGCCCGGGTGCGCCGGGCGGGCGCCTTCTGCGCAGTGCCGGCTTCTTCGGCAGCGGTTGCGTCCACGGTGGTTGCTTCAACCGCGGTTTCTTGACCGGCCGGGTCTCCACCGGGGGCCGAATCGGCATCCGGTGCGCTGGTCACGGCATCCGCAGGGGCATGCCCGGTTTTGGGTGCCGCCTTGCGGCGGGTCCGCGGTGCCCTCTTGGGCGCGGCAGCCGCTGCTTCATCGTTAACGGCGAGTTCCTGGTCATTCTCCATATGTGGCAACACTCCTGCCCCTGACGTACCGCCACATCCGGCACCCATTGGGGCACATATTGTCAACACCCGCAGGCATTGACAGAAGTCAAGTGGATACTCCCAGGTTCGCACCGTCGTTGGGGTGCGGCAGCCCGTGGGAGCCGGCGGATGTTCTGAAAACCCGTTGTGCTGCGTGCTACAACCAGGTGCCGCCCAATGGAGTCGCGGGTGTGCCGGAAGAATCCGAAGCCTGCCCTGCTCATCATTGGCGGTCTTGGGAACAAACCACCGGACCGGAGTCCGAATGTGGATCGGCTTCCAGCCACGTTCATTCTCTCATACCCGCGCCGGATCGCAGCGGAAGCGGGCGTTGCTGTTCCTTTGCCTGTGTGGTGGCTCCAGCCGGCGGCGTTACAATCAGGCACAGGAGCACCGGACGAAAAGGACGCCATACCCATGCCCAGCATCTCCCCCGTCAGCGCCCACGAGCAGGAACGGGCCGCCGAGCCGCAGGCCAGCGCCGCCGGAAGCCTTCCGCGGATGGCGCGCAACCGGCCCTTTGGTTGGTTGCTGGTCATCACCGGAATCGTCGGCTGGCTCGCTTCCGGAACCCTGGTCCTGGAAAAACTCGAGGTACTCAAGGACCCCAACCACACCACCGTGTGCGACGTGAATCCGTGGATCTCCTGCGGCCAGGTCATGCAGACCTGGCAAAGTTCCCTCTTCGGCTTCCCCAACATGTTTATCGGCATCGTGGCCTTCGCCATCACCATCACGGTGGGCATGGCCCTGCTGTCCGGAGCGACCTTTGCCCGCTGGTACTGGCTCGGGCTGCAGGCAGGAGTCACGCTCGGCTTCGCGTTCGTCGTCTGGCTGTGGTCCCAGGCCCTGTACTCCATCCACATCCTGTGCCCGTTCTGCATGATCGTCTGGGCGGCCATGATCCCGCTCTTCGTGTGGACCACCATCCGGAACATCACGGCCGGCGTCATCCCCCTGCCCGCCCGGGCAACCCGCATCCTTGGCGATTCCGGCTGGATCATCACGGCGCTGCTGTATGTTGCCGTCATCGCCACCATCTTCTTCGCGTTCATCCAGGTGTTCGCGGGTACCTCGGGCTTTTAGGCCGCAGACGACAGAAGCCCTTGGTTCCGAAGAACCAAGGGCTTCTTGCTGTTCCGGGGCCGCTCAGCCCTGGAACCAGATCTTGATCTCCCGGTCGGCTGACTCAGTCGAGTCGGAGCCGTGGACCAGGTTCTGCTGCACCTTCAGGCCCCAGTCCCGGCCGAAGTCGCCGCGGATGGT
The DNA here is from genome assembly GCF_039907755.1 of Pseudarthrobacter sp. CC12. Lineage (NCBI taxonomy): Bacteria > Bacillati > Actinomycetota > Actinomycetes > Micrococcales > Micrococcaceae > Pseudarthrobacter > Pseudarthrobacter sp. CC12. The sequence goes on from NZ_JARDJH010000011.1 coordinate 89,898, forward strand.
GCCGGGGGCCGCCGTCGTGGGGTCCGTGGTGCCCGCCAGGGAGCGGAAGCCTTCGATGACACGGTGGCCTTCGAAAATGGCCGCCACCACGGGGCCGCTGAGCATGAATTCCACCAGGGGCTCGTAGAACGGCTTGCCAACGTGCTCCTCGTAGTGCTGCTCCAGGAGCTCACGGGTGGCGTCAACCTTCTTCAGCTCAACAAGGCTGTAGCCCTTGGCTTCGATGCGGGCCAGGATGGCCCCGGTCAGGTTACGGGCGACGCCGTCGGGCTTGATCAGGACGAGGGTGCGCTCAGTGGTCACAACTGCTCCAATGCGTTGGTGGGGTTTCGGGACAAGTCTACGGGGACTGGCTTATGGGGTCTGCGGTTGGGCGGGACCCGCGGCCTGGTCGGGGTGCGTGGCTTCCCATTCGGCCTGTTCGCGGGCGCGCTGGGCGGCTTCCCGGTCCAGCCGGATGCCGGTGCGGATGCCGTACCACCAGGCCACCGCAAAGAGGGCGCCCACCAGGAACATGGCCGGCTCGAAAATGCCGGTCAGGATCAGGACGATCTGCAGGACCGATCCAAGGCCGATGCCCCAGGGCTTGTTGAGGACCGCGCAGGCGAAGACCATGACCACGCTGAGGGCAATGCCGACGCCGAGGATCAGGGCGGGCGGGAATTCCCCGCGGCGCAGCCCAAACACCACCAGCGTGGCAAAGAACATGACAAACGCTTCGAGCAGCAGCACGGTGGAGGCGAACATGACCTTGGTGGAACGCCGCTTCCTGGGCATGCCGGGCCGCCACTCGCGCTGCGCTTTTGTCAGTCTGGCCATGGTCATGCCTCCGTTTTTCCGAGCAGGATCCGCGCCTCGGCCACCAGGGTGATCGAGCCTGTGACCAGCACGCCGCCGGAAAGGTCGTCGTTGGCCTCGGCCCGTTCCACAGCCCATTCCAGTGCATCGTCCAGTTTCTCGGCGACGTGGACGTTGTCCTCGCCGAAGCCCAGGTCGATGGCCAGCTCCGCCAGTTCCGCCGCGGGAACGGCGCGCGGGGAGTTGGACTGGGTGAAGCAGTATTCCCCAGCCACGCCCCCCAGGGATTCCTTGAGCTGGCGAAGGATCTCCTCTGCGTCTTTCTCCTTGAGCACTCCCACCACCGGAACCAGCCGGGTGAAGGTGAACGCTTCCTGCAGCGCGGCGGCCGAGGCCTTGATGCCGTCGGGGTTGTGGGCGGCGTCCACGATGATTGTGGGCGCGGTGCGGACCACTTCGAGGCGCCCGGGTGACGTCACCGCGGCGAACCCTTCCTGCAGGACCTCGAAGTCGAGTTCCTTTTCGCCCCCGAAGAATGCTTCCAGGGCTGCCACGGCCACGGCGGCGTTCTGCGCCTGGTGGGCGCCGTGCAGCGGTACCAGCAGGTCCGGGTAGCGGCCGGCGATGCCCTGGATGGTGACCATCTGCCCGCCCACGGCCACTGCCCGTGACTCGACGCCGAACTCAACGCCCTCGAAGCGGAAAGGCACACCCACTTCCTTGGCCTTTTCCAGCAGAACCTGGGCCGCGTCAAGGGGTTGCGCTGCGCTGATGAGGTAGCCGCCGGGCTTGATGATGCCGGCCTTTTCGTAGGCGATGTCCTCGGTGGTGTCGCCCAGCAGGTCCGTGTGGTCCAGCGAAATCGGCGTCACCACCGATACCTGGCCGTCGCCCACGTTGGTGGCGTCGGTGATGCCGCCAAGGCCCACTTCGATGATGGCCACGTTGACGGGCTGGTCGGCGAAGATGGCGAAGCCCAGGATGGTGAGGCACTCGAAGTAGGTCAGGCGGGGCTGGCCCTCGGCTTCCAGTTCGGAGTCCACGATCTGCAGGTAGGGCCTGATCTCGTCCCAGATCCGAACGAACGTCTCATCGGACACGGGGTGGCCGTCGATGCTGATCCGTTCGGTGACCTTGGACAGGTGCGGGCTGGTGTACCGCCCCGTACTCAGGCCATGGGCGCGGAGCACGGATTCGATCATCCGCGAGGTGGAGGTCTTGCCGTTGGTTCCGGTGACGTGGATGATCGGGTACGCCTTGTTGGGCTCGCCGAGCACATCCATGGCGCGGAACAGCGGCGCGAGGCGGGGTTCCATCTTGTTTTCCGGCGCACGTCCCAGGAGTTCGGCGTAGACGCTTTCCACGGAGAATTCGTCGGTCATGTCCTAGGCCTCCACTTTTTCGACTGCGACGGCGGGTTCGGACACATCGCCCGGCCCTGCGGTCAGCTCTACCGTCAGCGTCTCGCCCTTGACCAGTTCAGCGTTGGCCAGCAGGGCATCCACCACGTGCTGCGCGGCTGTGACCGTTGTCCGGATCCGGTCGCTGACGTTGAGCCCGGCGTCCTTGCGGGCCTGCTGGATGGCGCGGACCATGTCGCGTGCCAGGCCTTCGGCCTCCAGTTCGGGGGTGACCTCCGTGTTCAGGACCACGAACCCGCCTCCGGGCAGCACGGCAACAGCGGCAGACCCGCCCTCGGACTCAGCCACCACCGTCTCCAGCGTGTACTCCTGGGGCTCCAGTTGCAGCCCACCCGCGGTGACCACACCGGCGTCGTCCACGGACCAGCCACCGGACTTGGATCCCTTGATGGCCACCTGGACGTTCTTGCCCAGGCGTGGGCCCGCGGCACGGGCGTTCACCACCAGCTTCTGCTGGATGCCGAACTCTTCAGGGGAAGCGGTGGCCGCGTCGAGCAGGCGCACGGAGCGCAGGTTGAGTTCATCGGCGACGACGGCGGCGAAGCCTTCCAGCACATCCGCCCCGGGTGCCACGACGGTGAGTTCCTGGAGGGGAAGGCGGACCCGTAGGTTGGCTGCCTTGCGGAGCGAGGACCCGGTGGAGCAGATCTGCTGGACCCGGTCCATGGCCTCCACCAGCGCGGGGTTGGCGGGGAAGAGGTCCGCGTCCGGCCAGTCGGCCAGGTGCACGGAGCGGCCGCCGGTCAGGCCGCGCCAGATCTCCTCGGAGACCAGCGGGAGCAGCGGGGCTGCAGCGCGGGTGACGGTCTCCAGCGCGGTGAACAGGGCGTCAAAGGCGTCCTGGTCCTCGTCGAAGAACCTCTGCCGGCTGCGGCGGACGTACCAGTTGGTGAGCATGTCCAGGTAGCTGCGGAGCGAGTCGCAGGCACCGGAGATGTCATAGGTGTCCAGCTGCACGGTCATGTTTCGCACCAGGTCGCCGGTGTTGGCCAGCAGGTACTGGTCCAGGGTGTCCGCATAGCCGTCGTAGCGCAGCTTCGCATCGTAGCCCTGTCCTGCGGCGGCAGCGTTGGTGTAGAGCGTGAAGAAGCTGTACACGTTCCAGAGTGGCAGGATCACCTGGCGCACGCCGTCGCGGATGCCTTGCTCGGTGACGATCAGGTTGCCGCCGCGCAGGATGGGGCTGGACATCAGGAACCAGCGCATGGCGTCGGAGCCGTCGCGGTCCAGGACCTCGGAGACGTCCGGGTAGTTGCGCAGGCTCTTGGACATCTTCTGCCCGTCCGAGCCCAGCACGATGCCGTGGCTGATGACGTTCCGGAACGCCGGCCGGTCGAACAGCGCTGTGGACAGGATGTGCAGCATGTAGAACCAGCCGCGGGTCTGACCGATGTATTCGACGATGAAGTCAGCAGGGTTATGCGTGTTGAACCAGGCCTCGTTCTCAAATGGGTAGTGCACCTGGCCGTACGGCATCGAGCCGGAGTCGAACCAGACATCCAGGACGTCTTCCACCCGGCGCATCACAGACTGGCCCTCTTCGGGCGTGCGGGGATCGTCCGGGTTGGGCCTGGTGAGCTCGTCGATGAACGGGCGGTGCAGGTCCACCTGTCCGTCCTTGTTCAGCGGCAGCCGGCCAAAGTCGGCTTCGATTTCCGCCAGGGAGCCATAAACGTCCGTGCGCGGGTACTCGGGGTCCGTGGACTGCCAGACGGGGATGGGGCTGCCCCAGAAGCGGTTGCGGCTGATGGACCAGTCGCGCGCGTTCTCGAGCCACTTGCCGAACTGGCCGTCCTTGACATTGCCGGGGATCCAGTTGATCTCCTGGTTCAGTTCGGACATCCGGTCCTTGAACTTGGTGACCTCCACGTACCAGGAGGACACGGCACGGTAGATCAGGGGGTTGCGGCAGCGCCAGCAGTGCGGGTAGCTGTGCTCGTAGCTGGCCTGGCGGACCAGGCGGCCCTGGGCACGGAGCACCTGGGTGATCGGCTTGTTGGCCTCGAAGACCTGCAGCCCCACGATGTCGTGGAGGTCGCCGTGCTTGAACAACGGCAGGAACTTTGCGCCCTCGTCCACGGAGAGCACCACGGGGATGCCTGCCTCCTCGCAGACTTTCTGGTCATCTTCACCGTAGGCGGGCGCCTGGTGCACGATGCCGGTGCCGTCCGTGGTGGTGACGTAGTCGGCCACCACGAAGCGCCAGGCGTTCTCCATGCCGTATTTCTCGTTGTCGGCGAAGTCGTCCCAGAGGCGCTGGTATTCCAGACCCTCCAGCTCGGCGCCGGTGTGGGTGGATACGACGGCGGCTTCAGCATCCTCGAAGCTGTCATAGCCAAGGTCCTTGGCGTAGCTGCCCAGCAGGTCCGCTGCAAGCATGAAGCTCCCGGTAACCGGGGCGTCGGCGGAGGCCGCCTTGATGCCGTTGGGGCCGGCCGGCAGCACGGCGTAGGTGATGGAAGGCCCGACGGCGAGCGCGGCGTTGGTGGGCAGCGTCCAGGGGGTGGTGGTCCAGGCGAGGGCCTGCACGCCGTCGAGCTTCTTGGACAGCGCGGAGCCGCCGGCCATGATGGGGAACGTGACGGTGACGGTCTGGTCCTGGCGGTTCTTGTAAACGTCGTCGTCCATCCGCAGCTCGTGGTTGGACAGCGGCGTTTCGTCCTTCCAGCAGTAGGGCAGGACGCGGTAGCCGTTGTAGGTCAGCCCTTTGTCGTGCAGCTGCTTGAACGCCCAGAGGACCGACTCCATGTACTCGACGTTGAGGGTCTTGTAGTCGTTGTCGAAGTCCACCCAGCGTGCCTGGCGGGTGACGTAGCTGCGCCATTCGTCGGCGTACTTCATCACGGACGCGCGGCAGGCGTCGTTGAACTTGTCGATGCCCATGGCCTCGATCTGGGTCTTGTCCGTCATCCCCAGCTGTTTCATGGCCTCGAGCTCGGCAGGCAGGCCGTGGGTGTCCCAGCCGAAGCGGCGCTCCACGCGCTTGCCGCGCTGGGTCTGGTAGCGGCCCACCAGGTCCTTGGCGTAGCCGGTGAGGAGGTGGCCGTAGTGCGGCAGGCCGTTGGCGAAGGGCGGGCCGTCGTAGAAGACGAATTCGTTGCTGCCGGGCTCGCCGCCGGGGGCGTCGGCACTGCGCTGGTCGATGCTGGCCTGGAAGGTGCCGTCCTGGTCCCAGTACTTCAGGATGCGCTCTTCGATCTCCGGGAACTTCACGGAGGCGGAAACGCCGGCGCTGCCGTTGGAACCGGTGCTGGAGGCTGAGGCCTTGGGGTAAAACGTCATGTTCGACATCCTGGGTTGAGCGTGGTGAACCCCGGCAGGACCGGATGTTCCGTTCAGGATGCGAGGACGGCTGCCGTGCCGTCTTTGAAAGACTTCACGCCCACCGCGGTACCACCTCACTTACCGGCGCCGCGTGTCTTCCGCAAGGAACACGCGCTGCCCCGGCCTCTCATTACTGCTGTGACGGGCTTACCCGTCCGGTTCTACTGGCGCGGCCACCCTTTACCTGGGCCGCGTGTTCTTCCGGAAGCTCGCCGGTGATTGCCGGGTCATCGCCAACCTAGATTCTACTATCGCCATGGCGTCCTGTGCCATTCCGGCCCGTCGCGCCGCATCCCGTTCCCGGTCCGGAGGCTCCGGGACCCGGTGCCTCCCGGGGAACCGGTGCAGGGAACTGGTGGTGACGGGGTGCGGAATTAGGGAGGCAGTTACGGGCAGCGACCGCTGTCCGGCCCGGACCGGGCCGCGAATAATGGACAGATGCAAGCGGTGCAGCCATCCGTGCCGGGCATGCGGCCCAGCCTTTTGCGCCGGGCGGGTTCGTGGGCCTGCTGGTCAATCGCGGCCGTCCTGTGGCTGCCCGCAGCAGGACTGACCATCGTGCGCCTTGCCGGCGGCGGGTCCGGCACTCCGTGGGTCCAGTTGCTGTCCCTGTTCCCCGCCAGTTTGTTCGCGTCCCTTGCCGCGGCGGCAGCCGCACTGGCCGCCGTTGCCCTGGAACTCCGGGGTGCGCGGATTGTGCTGGCCGTGCTGGCCACCTGTCTCCTGTTAGGCCAGCTGTCGATGGTGGCGCCGCGCATCGTCCCCGCGTCCGCGGCCCCGGGCACACTCTTTGAGCGGCCGGCCCGCGCCGGTGCGGCCGCAAGCCATGCCGGTGTCCACCCACTGACCGTGATGGCATTGAACCTGGGATCCACGGGCGTGGATCCCACCGTCCTGCTGGGGCAGGCCCGGGCACGGGACGTGGACATTCTCGCCCTTCCTGAACTGGCACTTGAAGGCCTGGCAAGCCTTGAGGCGGCAGGAATTGGCGTGGACTTTCCGTACCGGGTCATCGATGTTGACGGAGCCGGCACCGGCAACGCCATCTTCTCCCGCTATCCACTCGTGCCGATGCCGCGGGTGCCCGGTACCTCCTTCTACCAGACCCGCGCCGTCGCCGATGTCCCGGGCACCGCCGGCGGCATCCGGCTGACCTCGGTGCACGTTGACTCCCCCCGCCCTGGACATACGCCATCCTGGCGGGCGGAACTCGACCAGCTGGCAGGCCTGCAGCAGGGACTACCGGCGGACGGGAGCTCAGTCCTGCTGGGCGACTTCAACGCCGGGCAGGACCATGCGGAGTTCCGGAACCTGCTCACCACCGGCCTTACCGATGCCGCCGGGACCGTAGGGATGGGCCTGGTCCCCACCTGGCCCATGAATGCGCCGGTCCCCGCCTTTACTGCGATCGACCACATCCTTGTGAGCCGCGGCATCAGGGTGGCGGGGTTCAGCACCGTCGGATTCCCCGGGACGGACCACGCCGCCGTCGTCGGCATACTGGACACCTGGCCTTGAACCGCGCCCCTGTCCCGCGCCGGATGAGGGCGGCCACCGTGTGCCGGTGGCTGTTCGTACCGGTCGCGTTGCCGGTTGCTGCAGTGTCGGCCGTCCGCGCCATACCGGTGGAATGGCCCGTCCTGGGGGTGCAGCTGGTGGCGTTCATGCCCTGGGTTGCCGCGCCTGCCGCGGCAGCCTTGCTCCTCGCATTACTGGGGCGTAGCCGGTGGCAGCGGGTCCTGGCTGCATCGCTGATGGGCTGTCAGGCCTTCTGGCTGCTTCCACTGGATGTCCGCGGGCCCACCGCCGAGGCGGCCGGACGGCCGGTCACCCTGGTGGCCATGAGCATCAACGCGGAACTGGGCGGCGCGGACGCAGGGGGGATCGTGGACCTGGTCCGTGAACGGCGCGTGGGCCTGCTGGCAGTGCAGGAGTACACGCCCCAGCTCTCGCTGAAGCTGACGGCGGCGGGGCTGGACGCACTGCTTCCGCACCGGATTGCCCACGCCAGGGAAGGCGCCGGGGGAACTGCGGTCTACTCGTCGTCCATGCTCGAGGACGCCGGGGTGCTTCCGGACACCCGGTTCAGCATGCCGGTTGTCCGGCTCGACCTGGGCGGTGGCGGGGGTGCAACCCTTCGTGTCGTGGCCGTGCACACCCTGGCGCCGGTGGGCAGCGCCGTGAACCAGTGGCGCAAGGAACTGGCCACAGTGGCCGGGGCCGGCACCGGCTCCGGCTACTCGGTCCACCCGATCGCTGGGACGGACCACGCCGCCGTGGTGGCCACCCTGCACGTCCAGGTCCCCTAGCCCTTCCGGATCAGCTTGTGCGTGGCTGCCTGCGCCACTGGCCGGACGACGATCTGGTCAAGGTTGACGTGGTGTGGGGCGCTGACGGCGTAACGGACGACGTCGGCCACGTCTTCTGCGGTAAGCGGCTTCTCCACGCCCTGGTAGACCTTTTCTGCGGACTGCGCATTCCCGAGCCGGTTGAGGGCGAACTCCTCGGTCTGCACCAGCCCCGGCGCCACCTCGATGACCCGCACATTGTGCTCAGCCTCTTCCAGCCGGAGGGCGTTGGTCATGGCGTGCTGCCCGAACTTGGCAGCGTTGTAGCCGCCCCCGCCTTCGTAGGCGTCCAATCCCGCGGTGGAGGTGAGGTTCAGGACGGTGCCCTCACCGGTGGACCGCAGCATCGGAAGGAACGCGCGGGTGAGCTTGAGGGTTCCCAGGACGTTGACCCGGTACATCCACTCCCAGTCGGCGGTGTTGGCATCGCCCACCTTGTCGGCACCCCTGGCACCACCGGCGATGTTGATCAGCGTGTCAATGCCGCCTGCTTCGGTGACCTGGGCGAGGAGCCGGGACACGTCGTCGTCCTCTGCGATGTCAGCGGGAACAGCGACGGCGCCTGTCTCCCTTTCCAGTGCCGCCAGCCGCTCCGCCCGGCGTGCCACCGCGAAGACCGTCCACCCGCCGGCGCGAAGCGCACGCACCGTTGCCTCTCCGATTCCGCTGCTCGCGCCGGTCACCAATGCTGCCTTTTTCTGCAAGTCCTCAGTCATGGCACCACCCTAGCGGGATCAGCCGCCGGGCCGTCCCAGGAGGTAATCAAGCAGGACCCGCGGGTGGTTGGCGTCAGTATCACCGGCGGGCGCAGGTCGACGGCGGCGTTTTCCCTGGCCATCCCCCGCGGCCCGGGCCGGTCCACCAGCACCCGGAAGCCGTCGTCGTCGTCCGCCGGGGTGACGGGTTGGGTGGGATGGAGCCAGCATGAAAGAATTGCCCAATGGCTGAAGACACGCAGGGTACAGACACGCCCACCACCGCCCCCATCAATGTTCCGGACAAGCCGGCCCTCGAAGGCCTCGAAGCCGCGCTCACCCGGCGCTGGCTGTCCGAAGGAACCTACAAGTTCAACCCCGACACCACCCGGGAGCAGGTCTACTCGATCGACACTCCCCCGCCCACCGCGTCGGGATCGCTGCATGTGGGGCACATGTTCTCCTTCACCCAGACTGACGTCCAGGCACGCTACATGCGCATGACCGGCAGAAACGTCTTCTACCCCATGGGCTGGGATGACAACGGCCTGCCCACCGAACGCCGGGTCCAGAACTACTACGGTGTCCGCTGCGATCCGGCCATCCCGTACAACGCCGACTACCAGCCGCCCGCGCAGCCGGCCAAGAACCAGCGCGATTTCGACGTCGTGTCCCGGCAGAACTTCATCGAACTGTGCGAAGAACTGGCCGTTGAGGACGAGAAGGTCTTCGAAAACCTGTTCCAGACCCTGGGCCTGTCCGTGGACTGGGACCTGACCTACCGCACCATCGATGACACTTCCCGCGCAGTGTCCCAGCGCGCCTTCCTGGCCAACCTGGCCGCCGGGGACGCCTACATGGCCGAAGCTCCCACACTGTGGGACGTCACCTTCCGCACGGCCGTGGCGCAGGCCGAGCTTGAGGACCGCGAAGTCGCCGGGGCCTACTACCGCTACCCTTTCTTCACCGAAGACGGGGACAAGGTCTTCATTGAGACCACCCGTCCGGAGCTGCTGGCGGCGTGTGCCGCACTGGTGGCGAACCCCGACGACGAGCGGTACCAGCCGCTGTTCGGCAAGACCGTGAAGTCCCCGCTGTTCGATGTTGAACTCGAGGTCAAGGCCCACCCCCTGGCAAAGGCGGACAAGGGCTCCGGCATCGCCATGGTCTGCACCTTCGGTGATCTGACCGACGTCACCTGGTGGCGCGAACTGCAGCTTCCCACCCGTGCCATCATGGGCCGCGACGGCCGCATCATCGCCGAAACGCCAGAGTGGATCACCAGCGGGGCCGGCAAGGAGGCGTACGCCGCCATCGCCGGGAAGACTGCTTTTTCCGCCAAGGAAGCCGTGGTGGAACTGCTCAAGGAAGCCGGCCTGCTGGACGGTGAGCCCAAGAAGATCACGCATCCGGTGAACTTCTTCGAAAAGGGCGACAAGCCCCTGGAAGTGGTTACGTCCCGCCAGTGGTACATCCGCAACGGCGGCCGTGACGAGGACCGCCGCGAACGCCTCATTGGCCGGGGCAAGGACATCGACTTCCACCCGTCGTTCATGCGTTCCCGCTATGAAAACTGGATCGCCGGCCTGAACGGTGACTGGCTGGTCTCCCGCCAGCGGTTCTTCGGCGTGCCCATTCCCGTCTGGTACCCGCTCGACGCGCAGGGAAACCCGGACTACGACAACCCCATCCTGCCCTCCGACGAGCTCCTGCCCGTCGACCCTGCCGCCGACGCCGCCCCGGGCTTCGACGAGGCACAGCGCGACCAGCCCAACGGCTTCACCGGCGACGCCGACGTCCTGGACACCTGGGCGACGTCCTCCCTGACCCCGCAGATCGTGGGTGGCTGGAGCCGGGACGAGGACCTGTTCGCCAAGGTCTATCCGTTCGACCTGCGCCCCCAGGGCCACGACATCATCCGCACCTGGCTGTTCTCCTCGGTGGTCCGCGCGGACTCCCTGCAGGACTGTGCCCCCTGGAAGCACGCCGCCATCTCCGGCTGGATCCTGGACCCGGACCGCAAGAAGATGTCCAAGTCCAAGGGCAACGTGGTGGTCCCCACGGACGTCCTGAACGAGTACGGCTCCGACGCCGTCCGCTACTGGGCCGCCTCTGCACGGCTGGGCGCAGACACCGCATACGAGATCGCGCAGATGAAAATCGGCCGCAGGCTCGCCATCAAGCTCCTGAACGCCTCCAAGTTCGTCCTGAACCTGGGCGCCACCGAGAACTCGGTGCTTTCGGGCGATCTCGCCGTGCTGACGAACCCCCTGGACCGTGCGCTCCTGGCCCAGCTGGCCGACGTCGTGGCCCAGTCCACCAAGGCATTCGACAACTATGACTACGCCCGGGCGCTGCAGCTCACGGAGTCGTTCTTCTGGCAGTTCACGGATGACTACGTGGAGCTGATCAAGGACCGCGCCTACGGAGCTGCGGGAGATCCCGAGCAGGCCTCGGTTCTCGCCGCCCTGGCCACCACACTGGACACCCTGCTGCGGCTGTTCGCCCCGTTCCTGCCGTTCGCCACGGAGGAAGTGTGGAGCTGGTGGCGAAACGGGTCCGTGCACCGGGCCGAATGGCCGGCTGCACTGGAGATCCCGGACGGCGACACCACCATGCTGGCAACGGTGGGGGTGGCACTCAGCGGTGTCCGCAAGGCCAAGTCCGAGGCCAAGGTCAAGCAGCGCACCGAGGTGCTGTCCGCCACGATCACTGCGCCGGAAGCGCTGACAGCGCAGCTGCAGGCCGGGCTGGCTGATTTGAAGGCTGCGTCCAACGCCCGGGAGATCACCCTGGCGGTGGGCAGCGGCGACCTCACAGTCTCCGACGTTGCTTTGGCACCCAGCGACGAGCCGGCCAAGGCCTGACGCCGGACCATAGCCAGGTCAGCCTTTTCGAGGCAAAGGGGAAGCCCCATCAGCGTTTTGCCGTTGGTGGGGCTTCGACTTTTCGGCCATCCGGTGACGTGCTCTGATGGTCTGGCAGGATCCGCTGATCTTCAGGTCTTACTACCCCGTCACTGGTAGCTTGCATTTAACTTTGCCGATGGCTGCGTTAACTGACAAATCTCTGAATCTTTGGTTCCTGCGTCCCCTTCTTTCGAAGTGGTAGGAACTATTGTTCTCCTGCGCCGGACCACGTGCAAGGGCCCCGGGATAACTACATTCAGGTAGTTTTCCCGGGGCCCTCCCAGCGTGTCAGTGCCCGGCGTTCAGTCGAATTCCGGGCTCTCGGTGCGGCTGCGCTTCAACTCGAAGAAGTGCGGGTAGGCAGCGATGGCCGTGGTGGCGTCCCAGATCCTGCCGGCTTCCTCACCGCGGGGGATACGCGTCAGCACCGGGCCGAAGAACGCGGTGCCATTGAAGGCGACCACCGGGGTGCCAACGTCCTGGCCCACCAGCGAGATACCTTCCTCGTGGCTGGCCCGGAGCTTCTGGTCGTACGCGTCGGAGGTGGCGGCATCGGCCAGGGAGGCGGGGAGCCCGCACTCCGCAAGGGCTTTGGTGATGACCTCGGTGCGGTCTTTTTCACCCTGGTTGTGGATCAGCGTGCCCATGGCATCGTAGAGCGGCTTGATGACCTGCGGTCCATGCTCTTCACGGGCGGCGATGATCACCCGGACCATGCCCCAGGCGTTGTCCATGGATTCACGGTAGCCGGGGTCCAGGTCCCGTCCCTCGTTCAGGACTGCCAGGCTCATGACGTGCCACTCGGTCTCGATGTCCCGCACGGTTTCCACTTCCCCGATCCAGCGGGAGGTCACCCATGCGAACGGGCAGAGGGGGTCGAACCAGAAATCGGCTTTGTTCTTGGCGGGTACAGTCACGGAGGTCCTCTCGGTCAGGCAGACTTACGGCGCTTGGCCACGTGCGGAATCATGGTGGGTTCGGCCCCGCGCAGGACTACGTCCTCGGTGATCACCACGCTGGCCACGTCCTCGCGGCTGGGAAGATCGAACATCACGGGAAGCAGGACTTCCTCCAGGATCGCGCGCAGGCCGCGGGCGCCGGTGCCCCGTTCCAGGGCCTGGTCGGCAATGGCATCCAGGGCGGTGTCGTCGAACACCAGCTCCACGCCGTCGATCTGGAACATCTTCTGGTACTGCTTCACCAGGGCGTTCTTGGGTGTGGAAAGGATTTGGATCAGGGCATCGCGGTCCAGGTTGGACACGGTGGTGATGACGGGGAGCCGGCCGATGAATTCGGGGATCAGGCCGAACTTCAGCAGGTCCTCCGGCATGACTTCACCGTAGGAGTCCACCTTCTTGCTGGCCTCGTTCAGTGGAGCGCCGAAACCGATGCCCTTGCGGCCGGAGCGGGAGCCAATGATCTCTTCCAGGCCGGCAAAAGCGCCGGCGACGATGAACAGGACGTTGGTGGTGTCGATCTGGATGAATTCCTGGTGCGGGTGCTTCCGTCCGCCCTGCGGAGGCACGGATGCGACCGTACCTTCGAGGATCTTCAGGAGGGCCTGCTGCACGCCCTCGCCGGACACGTCGCGGGTGATGGACGGGTTCTCGCTCTTGCGGGAGATCTTATCGATCTCGTCGATGTAGATGATGCCCTGTTCGGCCTTCTTGACGTCGTAGTCAGCGGCCTGGATGAGCTTGAGGAGGATGTTCTCCACGTCTTCGCCCACGTATCCGGCCTCGGTCAGGGCAGTGGCGTCGGCGACGGCGAACGGGACGTTCAGCCGGCGGGCGAGGGTCTGCGCAAGGTAGGTCTTGCCGCAGCCGGTGGGACCAATGAGGAGGATGTTCGACTTGGCGATCTCGACGTCGTCGTGGTGGGCGCCGTCCCCGAGGTTCCCGGACTTGGGCGCGTGGCCGGCCTGGATGCGCTTGTAGTGGTTGTACACCGCGACGGCGAGGGACCGCTTGGCGGGCTCCTGGCCGATGACGTATTCCTGCAGGAAGTCGAAGATTTCGCGCGGTTTGGGAAGCTCGAAGCTGCCGAGGTCGGCGACCTCCGCGAGCTCTTCCTCAATGATTTCGTTGCACAACTCGATGCATTCATCGCAGATGTAGACACCGGGGCCGGCAATCAGCTTGCGCACCTGCTTCTGGCTCTTTCCGCAGAAAGAGCACTTCAGCAGATCCGTGCTCTCGCCAATCCGAGCCATATGTGAACCCCTTAGTATCCTGCTGCCTGGCAGCCTTGCACCATTGCTGAAATCTCTCCCGGGCTGCACGGCCCGGTTTGTGACAACATCCACTCTAGGTCACATTGGGCCCCAAGGGTGGAATGAAAAGGCCGGTGCGGCCAAATGAACTGGACCGCACCGGCTTCCGGTACTGCTACCTCGTGATTGCCTGGGGCTTGATCTTGCGGGAGTCAAGAACCTGGTCGATGAGGCCGTATGCCTGGGCTTCTTCGGCGGTAAGGATCTTGTCGCGCTCGATGTCGTTGTTGACCTGCTCCGACGTGCGTCCGGAGTGGTGGGCCAGGGTGTCCTCCAGCCAGGAGCGCATGCGCATGACCTCTGCGGCCTGGATCTCCAGGTCGGAGGCCTGTCCGCCCTGGCCGCCGGACAATGCGGGCTGGTGGATGAGGACGCGGGCGTTAGGCAGCGCCAGCCGCTTGCCGGGCGTGCCCGCAGCGAGCAGGACGGCGGCCGCGCTGGCGGCCTGGCCGAGGCAGACGGTCTGGATCTCGGGGCGGATGTACTGCATGGTGTCGTAGATCGCCGTCATGGCCGTGAAGGAGCCGCCCGGCGAGTTGATGTAGAGGGTGATGTCGCGGTCGGGGTCCGTGGACTCCAGGACCAGCAGCTGGGCCATGATGTCGTCAGCGGAAGCGTCGTCCACCTGCACGCCGAGGAAGATGATGCGGTCCTCGAAGAGCTTGGTGTAGGGGTCCTGGCGCTTGAAGCCGTAGGGGGTGCGTTCCTCGAACTGCGGCAGGACGTAGCGGCTGGACGGAAGATTACCGGCTGACCACCCGAAGTTGTAGTTCATTGTGTTTGCTCCTGATCGAAAGGGGTTCTGGATGCCGGTTAGTTCTGGGAGGCTGATTCGCCGGAGGAACCGTTGGACGTTCCGCCGCCGCCTGAGACGGAGCCGGCGTGCGCGGCGATCTTGTCGAAGAAACCGTATTCGAGGGCTTCGGTGGCTGTGAACCACTTGTCGCGGTCGTTGTCCTTGAGGATGGTTTCAACGGTCTGGCCGGTCTGCTCGGCGGTGAGTTCCGCCATGACCTTCTTCATGTGCAGGATGAGCTCGGCCTGGATCTTGATATCGGAAGCGGTGCCGCCGATGCCACCGGACGGCTGGTGCATCAGCACGCGGGCGTTGGGCGTGGCGTAGCGCTTGCCCTTGGTGCCGGAGGAGAGCAGGAACTGTCCCATGGATGCGGCCAGGCCGGTGGCGACGGTCACGACGTCGTTCGGGATGAACTGCATGGTGTCGTAGATGGCCATGCCTGCAGTGACGGAGCCGCCGGGAGAGTTGATGTAGAGGTAGATGTCCTTTTCCGGGTTTTCGGCCGAGAGCAGGAGCAGCTGCGAGCAGATCGCGTTGGCGTTGTCATCACGCACCTCCGAGCCCAGCCAGATGATCCGCTCCTTGAGGAGGCGGTTGTAAATGTAGTTGTCCTGGGCTGCAGGATCGACGGTCGCCATCCGGGGGGCCTCTGAGTGCTGTGACATGTTTACTTACCTCTCACTGGTGACGGTGACATCACTGAAAATCACTACTTGGACACTAACCGGTTTCACGGGTGTTTTGTTCGCGCACCGACGGCTGTTCGCTGACGGCGCACGATCACCGAACCGGCAGCGGGCTGCTTCCCGCAGAACGCGAACGGCCCCCGGATCGAAGGGATCCGGGGGCCGTTGCTGCGGGTCAGGAAGGACTACGCCTTGGCGTCAGCCGTAGTGTCCTCGGCTTCGACAACCTCTGCCTCGGCAGCCTCGGCCTCAACACCCTCGGCGTCGGCGGCGGGAGCCTCTTCACCGGCGGGGCGGACGAAGTCGCTGAGGTCAACGGTGTTGCCCTCGGTGTCGGTCACGGTGGCCTGGCCCAGGACGACGGCCAGTGCCTTGCGGCGGCGCACCTCGGAAACCATCATGGGGACCTGGCCGCTCTGGTCGATGATCTGGGCGAACTGGTTGGGGTCCATGCCGTACTGGCTGGCGGTGGTGACGATGTAGTCGATCAGCTCGCTCTGGCTGACGTTGACTTCTTCCTTCTCCGCGATGGCGTCGAGGATGATTTCGTTCTGGAAGGCGCGGGCCGTGTTGGCGCGGACCTCTTCGCGGTGCTCTTCGGTGTCGTGCTCGCCGTCACCGTGGCCGTTGCCCTCCTGGAAGTGGGCTTCGAGCTGCTCTTCGACGACGGAGTCCGGAACGGGAACCTCTACGAGTTCAACCAGCTTGTCCAGGACCTTGTCGCGGGCTTCAACACCTTGCTCAACGATCTTGGACTCGGCGGCCTGCTTTGCCAGGTCTTCGCGCAGTTCGGCGAGGGTGTCGAACTCGGAGGCCAGCTGGGCGAAGTCATCGTTCGCCTCAGGCAGTTCGCGTTCCTTGACGGCCTTGACCACTACCTTGACCTGGGCGGCTTCGCCGGCGTGGTCGCCGCCCACCAGGGTGGTGTCGAAGATGGCGTCTTCGTCGGCGCTGAGGCCGGTTACGGCTTCGTCCATGCCCTCGAGCATGGTGCCGGCGCCTACCTGGTAGGACAGGCCGGCCGCGGAGTCGACCTCTTCGCCGTCGATCGTGGCGGTGATGTCGATGGTGAGGAAGTCGCCGTCGGCAGCGGGGCGGTCAACGGACTTCAGGGTGCCGAAGCGGCCGCGCAGTTCGTCCAGGGCCTTGTCCACGTCGGCGTCGGAGGATTCCGCAGCGGCAACCTGGACCTCGAGGCCGGCGTAGTCCGGGAGTTCGATCTCGGGGCGGACGTCGACCTCGGCGGCGAACTTCAGGCCACCGTCGGTGGCGGTGGGGTCGGGAACCTCGGTGATTTCCACCTCGGGCCGGCTCAGCGGGCGGATGCCGGATTCCTGCACGGCAGCCTGGTACCAGCCGTTGAGGCCGTCATTGATAGCGGTCTCCAGGACGTAGCCACGGCCGACGCGCTGGTCGATGAGCTTGGCGGGAACCTTGCCCTTGCGGAACCCGGGAACCTGGATCTGCGACGCGACGGTCTTGTAGGCCGAGTCGATGCTGGGCTTCAGTTCCTCAAAGGGGACCTCAACATTGAGCTTGACCCGCGTGGGGGTGAGGTTCTCGACAGCGCTCTTCACGGTCTAAGTACTCCTGGGTTGTGGGATGGGTTTCTGCAACGCAATGTGTGTCCAGGCCGGCTGGTCCTGGCCGCAGAGTCGGGGTGACAGGATTTGAACCTGCGACTTCCTGCTCCCAAAGCAGGCGCTCTAGCCAAGCTGAGCTACACCCCGTAAGTGCACAGGCAAGTCTACGGTGATACGCGTCGCGAATGCACATTTGACACGTAGGCCATGGATTAGGTTTAGTTGTATCCGGCTTGGACAGCCAGCCCGGAGTTTCCGCGAAAAACGGATCTTCCTTCGGGGACGTAGCTTAATGGTAAAGCCTCAGTCTTCCAAACTGATTACGCGGGTTCGATTCCCGTCGTCCCCTCCATGGCAAAAGGACCCCTCGGTTGAGGGGTCCTTTTGTGCGTTTGCCCCTAGGCCTGCGGCTGCTGGCAGTAGGGGCACCAGTAGAGGTTCCGCCCGGCGAGGTCGGCCATGAGCACGATGGTGCGGCATACCCGGCAGGGCAGACCGTGCCGTTTGTACACGAAATGGACGTCGTCACGGTGCGGGAAGTGCGCGCTCCTGGCCGGCACCGGTTCCCCTGCCGCGGCCGCCTTGGCCGCCGTGGTGCCGTTGAGCGTCCAGTATTTCGGCGGGGTGGTGATGATCCGCCCATCGGCGACGCCGTCGTTCATGACGGTAACGACGTCGCGCCACAGCCTGCGGGCGTCGGCCTCCGGCAACTCAGCCCCGGGAAGGAGCGGATCGAGGCGGCGGCGGAACAGGACTTCGGCGCGGTACACGTTTCCGACGCCGGCAATCACCTTCTGGTCCATGAGCAGGGCCGCCAGCGGGGTCTTCCGGGTCCGGACATTGGCGGCGAACCGCCCGGCGTCGCCGCGAAGGTTCCGCAGCGGATCAGGTCCCAGCCGCGCCAGGACCGCGTCGGCCTCCGCTGCGGTGATGGTTTCGCAGGTGGTGGCTCCGCGCAGGTCCGCCCAGCCGTGGCTTCCGGCGAGCCGGACCCGGACGGCCCCGACGGGCGCCGGCGGACCTGCGTAGGCGGCGCCGCCGTCGTCGTCCCCGTCAGTGAAGGCCTCCCGCTCCCCTACCCGCCGCGGCGCACCGATGCTTGACGCGCCGGTGAAGGTGCTGTCGCCGCCGAAGCTCCAGGCCCCGTAAAGGCCGAGGTGGACGTGCAGCACCAGCGAGTGGTCGAAGTGCAGGAACAGGTGTTTGCCGTGCGCCTCTGCGGCGACCATGGCGTGGCCGTCCAACAGCGCCGCTCCCCCGCTGAACCGGCCCTGGGGACTGGAGACAGCAAGTACTTCGCCGGTGAAGACGTCCCCGAACTGGCGGGCGAGCCGGCGGACGGAATGGCCCTCGGGCACTACTCGATGACCTCGCCGGTCGCTTCGTAGGCCGCGATCTTGCCGATCCTGCGCACGTGCCGTTCGTCATTGCTGAACGGTTCGGACAGGAACGCCTCGATCAGTTCGGTGGCTTCCTCCACCGTGTGCTGGCGTCCGCCCACCGCCACGACATTCGCGTCATTGTGCTCGCGGGCAAGGGTGGCGGTGGAGAGGTTCCAGGCCAGCGCGGCGCGCACGCCCTTGACCTTGTTGGCGGCTATCTGCTCGCCGTTGCCGGACCCGCCCAGGACGATGCCCAGGGCGTGTACGCCCGCCTGCTGGTCTGCGACCACGGCGAGGGCGGCGTTGATGCAGAACGAGGGGTAGTCGTCCTGGGCGTCGTAAGCCTTGGGCCCGTGGTCCACCACCTCGTATCCCTTCCCGGTCAGGTGGGACACCAGGTGGGCGCTGAGCTCCATGCCTGCATGGTCGGTGGCAATGTGGACCCGCGGGAAGGCAGGGGTAGTGGTCACGTGCTGATTCCGTTCGTTGGTGGGGCTGGCAGGCCGCCGGTGGGGGCCGGAACGACACCGATAAGGATACTAGGGCGGCGGTGGGGTCAGGGGTTCCGGACATCCGGTGGCGGCGGACCACCGCCACGGGCCCTGGCCGCCACCCGGGTGAGCACTTCGGCAAGCCGCGCGGCCGAGGCCTGGCTGCCGCCGCTGACGGCAAGGCGCTGGCCGTCGGTCTTGCTGACGACGACGGCGGGCCCGCTGCCGACGAGCATGGCGGCGGTTCCGCCGTGGTGCCGGTAGCCCCACCCGCCGTAATCGGCGGCCCTCACGTCGGCCGCGCTGGCGTCGGAAATGGCACCGGCGGGTACGTCCATCACCGGCACCACGCCGGCGAGCAGGACCTTCAGCCCACGCCGGTCCGCGCGGACGCGGGCGAAAAGGAACGCCGCACCCAGGAGGGCCAGGATCACCAGGAGGATCCCCAGCCAGGGCACCACGACGGCGATCAGGGCCGCCGGGAACAGGGAGGCGATGGCGATCATCACGAACACCGAACTGCGGGCGTGGACCCAGAGCCTGATGCTGTCCCGGGCAAGGTCCGGGTCCAGTTCCCTGGCGATGGCGACCTGGAGCGCGCGGTCATCATCAGGGGACCACTGCCGGTCGGCCTTGTACACCATGGCCATGGTCACGCCGAGGGAAACCGCCGCACCGCTCCCCAGGGCGAGGACCGTCATGTCCACGTGCGACTGCCGGGCGTCAGCCAGCCCCGTTTGGCCGATCAGGCCTGCGGCGAGCGCGGAGGTGATGAACAAGCTAAGGAAAAGCCCGGCACCCATCATGATCCTGCGCATCAGGACGGGCCGGCTTAGCGGCGCGGCCTGGAGCAGGACCAGCCACCCGGACACGATGATTCCCGCGGCGCCGGCCCCCACGTAGGCGCCGAAGGGCGCGAAGGCGGCGCCGCCGCTGTCCGTCCACTGGACCGCAAGCGGCTCCGGCAGATCCGGGCGCAGCAGGAACGCGCAGTAAACAAAGGCGGCAGCCAGGACGACAGGAAACCCGACGGCGAACCGCAGGGCCCTGGCATCCACCGAATCCAGCAGCTTTCCCATGCATCCAACGCTACCCCCGCGGCTGCCGGGGCCGCCGCCCGGCCCTGCCCCGCCCCCGCTGTGGGCTGCGCTACTTGCCATGGGAGGCAAGGGTGGAAGAATGCATCACAGTGCCGGCACCGGAACCACCGGCCGGCAGCCGAAAATTCTTTGGAGGACCTCCTTTGCCAGGCATGAACCTGACGCGCGCCGAAGCCCGTGAGCGCGCCGAACTGATTTCCGTCGAGTCCTACGACGTCAGCCTTGACCTGACCCGCGGCGGAGAGGTCTTTGGCAGCACCACCACCGTGAAATTCACGGCGGTTCCCGGAACGTCCAGTTTCATTGACGCCGTCACCCGCACGGTACACAGCGTGACCCTCAACGGCCGCGCCCTTGATCCGGACACCGTGGCCGACGGCGTGCGGATCCAGCTGGCGGACCTGGCGGAGCACAACGAGCTGACTGTGGTGGCGGACATGCCCTACATGAACACCGGCGAAGGCCTCCACCGGTTCGTGGACCCCGTGGACAACGAGGTCTACCTCTACACCCAGTTCGAGGTTCCGGATTCCCGCAGGATGTTCACCGTCTTCGAGCAGCCCGACCTGAAGGCGACGTTCGCCTTCACCGTTACGGCTCCGTCCCACTGGGATGTTGTGTCCAACTCCCCCACCCCCGAACCGGCACAGGCACAGGCCGCCGAAGACGGCGCCGCCCGGTCCGTCTGGACGTTTGCCCCCACGCCGCGGCTGTCCTCTTACGTCACTGCCCTGGTCGCCGGCCCGTACCAGTCCGTCCGCAGCGAGGTCACCAGCTCGGATGGCCGCGTGATCCCGCTCGGGGTCTTCGCACGGAAGTCGCTGATGCAGTACCTGGACGCAGACAACATCTTCGAGCTCACGCGGCAGGGCTTCGGGTTCTTCGAGGAACAGTTCGGCTGCCCCTACCCGTTCGAGAAGTACGACCAGCTGTTCGTGCCGGAATTCAACGCCGGTGCGATGGAAAATGCCGGTGCGGTGACCATCCTGGAAGGCTACGTTTTCCGCAGCAAGGTCACCGGGGCGCAGATCGAGCGGCGCGCCATTACCGTGCTCCACGAACTGGCGCACATGTGGTTCGGCGACCTGGTGACAATGCGCTGGTGGAACGACTTGTGGCTCAACGAGTCCTTCGCCGAGTACATGTCACACCTGGCCGCGGTGGAGGCCACGTCCTTCACCAGCGCCTGGACCACGTTTGCCTCCGTGGAAAAGTCCTGGGCGTACCGCCAGGACCAGCTGCCCACCACGCACCCGATCTTCGCAGAGATCAACGACCTGCAGGACGTGGAGGTCAACTTCGACGGCATCACCTACGCCAAGGGGGCCTCGGTGCTCCGGCAGCTGGTCGCCTGGGTCGGACCCGACCAGTTCATGGCCGGCGTCCGGGAGTACTTCGCCAAGCACTCCTGGCACAATACCGAGCTGCAGGACCTGCTGGTTGAGCTGGAGAAGGCAAGTGGCCGCGACCTGGACCACTGGGGCGGGCAGTGGCTGGAGACCGCCGGGGTTAACACCCTGGCTCCCGAGCTGGACGTGGACTCCGATGGAAAGCTGCGGTCCTTTGCCATCCTGCAGTCCGCGGTTCCGGAGTGGCCCACCATCCGGCCGCACCGGCTCGCCGTGGGCTTCTACAACCTGGACGACGCCGGCAAGCTCACCCGGGTGCACCGCGAGGAGCTTGACGTCGACGGCGAACGTACAGACGTCCCGGCGCTTGCGGGCGTGGCCCGGCCGGACCTGATCCTCATCAACGACGACGACCTTGCCTATGCCAAGGTGCGCCTGGATCCGGTGTCCCTGGCCACGGCCACGGCACACCTCAAGGACTTTGCCGAAAGCCTGCCGCGGACCCTGGTCTGGAACTCCGCGTGGGACGCTGCGCGGGACGGCGAAACACCGGCCCGGCAGTACGTGGACCTGATCCTGTCCAACGTCGCAGCGGAAACGGATTCCTCCGTGATTCTGGTCCAGCTCCGCCAGCTGGCAACCACCCTGAACTTCTATGTGGCCGAGGAACACCGCGAAGCCACCACCGTTGCGGCCGTGGACCGGTTGTGGGATTTGGCCTCGGCCGTTCCGGGCGGCTCCGACGGCCAGTTGCAGTTCATCAAGTCCTTCGCGCTCCTGGCCCGCAGCGCGTCCCAGCTGGACCGGGTGTCCGGCCTGCTGGACGGGTCAGTGGTCCTGGACGGCCTGGCCGTGGACCAGGACCTCCGCTGGGAGCTGGTGGCTTCGCTGGTGGCCGGCGGCCGGATGGGGCAGGACGGCATCGACGCCGAACTGGAGCGGGACAACACCTCCAGCGGGCAGAACGCAGCCGCCCTGGCCAAGGCTGCCATCCCCACCCCCGAGGCAAAGGCTGCGGCCTGGGAAGCCATTGTGGTCAAGGGAGAGCTGTCCAACGCGCTGCAGGGCTCCGCGGTGGCCGGTTTCATGCGGGTGCTGGACCGTTCCCTCCTGGAGCCGTACTCCGAAAAGTATTTCGCGGCCGTGCCGGGGATCGTGGCAACCCGCACCCACGCACTCGCCCAGCAAATCGTCGTCGGCCTCTACCCGGCGCTGCTTACCACGCAGGCCACCATCGACCGGACGGACGGATTCCTGGCCTCATTGCCGGCGGAAAGCGCGGCGCTGCGGCGGATGATGCTGGAAAACCGTGACGGCGTCGCCCGCGCCCTGCGTGCCCGTGCCGCCGACGTCCTGCCGGCGGGCGGCCCGGAGTGAACCTCCACGAACACCAGTACGCACTGACGGTCCAGTGGACCGGCAACCTGGGGGCGGGCACGTCGTCCTACCGGGGTTACTCCCGGGACCATGACGTCGCCATTCCCGGCCTGCCGGTCCTGAAGGGTTCGGCGGATCCGACTTTCCACGGAGACCGCGGGCGCTACAACCCAGAACAGCTCCTCCTGGCTGCGCTTGCGCAGTGCCACATGCTGTCCTACCTGCACGTGGCGGTGAAGCACGGGGTGGTGGTCACTGGCTACCGGGACGAGGCCACCGGGCTGATGCGGCTGAACCGGGACGGCAGCGGACAGTTCGAGCGGGTGGTCCTGAACCCGCACGTGACGGTGGCCGACGCGGCGCAGGCGGATCTGGCGGCCTCGCTGCACCGTGAGGCCAACCAGGTCTGCTTTATTGCCCGGAGCGTGAACTTCCCGGTGGAGCACCAGCCGGTGACGGTGGCCGCCTAGTCCCTCCCGCCTGCCGCTGCCCTGTGGCGGCGGCAGGCCGGCCTTCCGGTGCCAGGAAATTTCCCGGGAGCGGAAGGCGGTTCCGCCGAGGATGGGAATGCGGATTGCTCCACGCTGCGGCGCTAGGGTTGAAAGAGAACAGAGCAATATCCCAAGGAGCTATTTCCACCCATGGTCAGCATGTTGTCCATCCTTCCCCCTGCCACCAGCCAGCCGAGCGGCGTGAGCCTGCCGGGCATCGTGATCAGCCTCGGCGTCGGCGTTGCCGTCTGGCTCGTGGCCACGTTCATCATTTCCCGCATCACCAGGCGGGTGGCGTCGGGCAGCAACTTCTTCAAGAAGCCCACGTTCAAGTGGGCTGCCCCGGCCTTCCGGGCCCTCGACCACGAACGCCGCGTCCAGCGTGCCGAAACCATCGGTTCGCTGCTCAACAGCGTGGTGGGCGTGCTGGTGGTGATCATTACCGGCATGTATGTGCTGCAGAACCTGGACATCAACATTGCCCCGCTGCTGACCAGCGTGGGCATCCTCGGTGTAGCCATCGGCTTCGGCGCCCAGCAGCTGATCCGCGACTTCCTGGCGGGGATCTTCATTACCATTGAAGACCAGTACGGAATTGGCGACGTCATTGAAACCAGCGAAGTGGTGGGCGTTGTGGAGTCCATGGGGCTGCGGATCACCCGCGTCCGCTCCGACGACGGCGCGATCTGGTACCTGCGCAACGGCGAGATCCTGCGCGTGGGCAACCGGTCCCAGGGACGCTACGTTCCGCTGCACGAGACCGACGACGGCACCACCGACCAGGGCTCGGCGCACGTTGAGACCAAGAAGACTGACCAGAAAGCCGGGGACTAGCATGTCGCTTCCCATTGAGCCGGGCCCGGGGCAGCGGCCCCAGTTGATGCAGAACGATCCGTTCAGCAAGCCGGACTACACCGACAGCTTCTATGACGCCGTGGGCGGCCACGGCACCTTCGTAAAGCTCATTGACGTCTTTTACGACGGCGTGGCCACCGATCCCGTGCTGCGGCCCATGTATCCGGAAGAGGACCTGGCCCCGGCGAAACGCCGGTTCCTGATGTTCCTTGAGCAGTACTGGGGCGGTCCGACAACGTACGGCGAGGAGCGCGGCCACCCGCGCCTGCGGATGCGGCACATGCCTTTCAAGGTCACGCCCGAGGCAAAGGACCGGTGGTTGTTCCACATGCGCACCGCCGTGGATGCCCTGGAGCTGCCTCCGCTTTACGAGGCCACGCTGTGGGACTACATGGAGCGGGCGGCGCTGTCCATGGTGAACAGCCCTTCCGGCTCCTGAGAACCTGTCCGGCAGGCGCCCTGCAGTCCGGCCTAGGTGTACTGAGTCAGGACGTTGGTTACGTCGTGAATAGGTGAAGACCTCTTAGGTTGGTGGTTACCACACACAG